>CACYBR010000559.1 GCA_902772705.1 uncultured Planctomycetota bacterium | reverse complement strand
GATAAAGAGATCAAACGCGTGTTTGACAAATACCATTTTACTAATTTCCGCCTTGATTTTCAGGGACTCGGCGGTGGAACGTTTGACGCGCGTTATGAAGGGAAAGCTGGCGATTTCAAGGCGGGAACTCCGGAATACGATTCGATGATGACCGATTACGGCAGGAAACTTCAGGAGCATCTCCGCGAGATTGGTTTGCTCGACGCCGCCTATACTTACAATTTTGACGAACCTGAAGAAAAAGACTTTGAATTCGTTGCCGGCGAATTTGCCAAAATTCAGAAATATATGCCAGACGTCTCCAGAATGCTCACCGAAGAGCCGACTCCGGCGTTTGAAAAGATTCTGAACGACCATGGAACGTCTGTCGACGTTTGGTGTCCGGTAAGTCAGAACTATTCCCATGAAGGTTCCATGAATCAGCGCAGAGAAGGGAAAAGATTCTGGTGGTATGTCTGTACCGCGCCTAAAGCTCCATACTGTACCGAATTTACGGATCATCCTGCTCAGGAACTTCGTATTTGGCTCTGGCAGGCTTTTGAACGTGAGATCGTAGGGAGTCTTGTCTGGGAAGCCACCTATTGGACCAGTTACACGGCGTTTGGCAAGAATGACCAGAATCCCTACGTCGATCCGATGTGCTACCAGACGGGCTACGGTCTGGCAGACGGAACCAGACGTCCCTGGGGCAACGGCGACGGACGCTTTATTTATCCGCCGCTTAATGCCGCGGTTCCCGGAATGAACGGCGGCGCGCCGATCTTCGACGAACCAAACGCCAGCATCCGTTGGGAAATGCTACGCGCGGGCATTCAGGATTACGAGACGCTTCTCATTCTGAAGAACTTGCTTGCGGAGAAGGGCGATAAACTTTCGTCCGACAGGCGCGCGCAGATAGAAAAACTCTTCGATTTCAGCGACGTCACGACAGATTTGACGCATTTTACGCTCAATCCTCAGATATTGTTGGAACATCGCCGTGCTGTCGGTCAGGCGATTGAAGAGCTTCAGTGACGTAAAAAAACGCGCTTGGTCCTGGCGCCGAGCGTGTTCCTGAGTTACCGTAAAAAGAACGGCGTTTGTTCTTTGGGAACTAATAGCGCGCAAAGAATGAACGCTGTTTCCACTTCCGACGATATTGCCGAGCGCCACATGCCGTCTGGACTTCGACGAGCCAGCGCGTCCTGGGTCAAGCGACGGAAGAAACGTTGCGCGCGCTTCCGCGACTCTTCGTCAATCGCCGCGCGCCAATAGGATAGCGCGGCGTAAAATTGTCCATAGGACCAATATTCAATATCCGAGTCTTTTTGAGTAGCTTCTGAGCCAACCGGGTAAACTTTCTCAAGATATTCAAAGCCTCGTTCTATCGCCTTCGAATTATCTTTTCCGCTCGCCTGAAGCGCATGAATCGCCGTTGCTGTTCTGGCATATCCACTTGGACCGTCAAGGAACATATAGCGAAATCCACCGTCTTGATTCTGAAGGCTGAGAACGTATTTTTCCGTGTTTTTAACTGATTCTTGTGGAATGTGAAAGCCCGCGTTGTGGGCGGAACGCAGCGACGAAAGCAAACAGGTCGTGACAGAGAGGTCGGCGACGGCTGCCTGTTTCGGTTCGTATCGCCATCCGCCGGCTGAATTTTGAACGCGCAAAATGAGTTCCACCGCCGCTCGGATCGTGTCCCGAAGGTCTGGACGGTCGACCTGTCCGGAAATCTCTGCCAGAAAAAGCGTCGCAAATCCATGCCCGTACATCGGTTTACGTCCTTTTTCAGAGAAATCGACAATTAATCCGTCAACGTCTTCGGTGGTCAGGTTATTTTCTTTGAGATAATCAAGCGTTGCGGAACGAATTGTCGCGTCCAACCCCGTGAACGCCTCTGACGACGTTTTTCCCTTTGTTCTGAGCGCCCGCGAGGAAATGAATTCAACGATCTTGTCAAGATTTGTCCCATATCGACCGCGACCTGGAAGACTCCCTGACGCCAGAAACGCGAGACCGCATAGCGCCGAGACAGCAGGATCGCGTCCGAAGAGTTCTGCTTTGGCTCCGAACGAACCGTCTTCGTTTTGACGGTTGGCCAGCGCGTCGAGACTATCGCTAATCGTT
>CACYBR010000558.1 GCA_902772705.1 uncultured Planctomycetota bacterium | reverse complement strand
GCGCGTCGGTGAGTCGCGCGACGACCTTGTCGACGAGCATGTTGAGATCAGGACGTTTCTGCTCGGTTACGACGTAGCGCATCTCTGCGGAGACGTCGTCGAAAACGCCTTTGAGCACGGCGGTTACCGTCGACGGATTCAAACGCTGTACGAGCGGCTTAACGTTCGGCGACGAAAGTATTTCTGTAAAGTATTCAAACGGAAAGAGCGAGAATTTTGCCACGAGCGTTCCCTCCGGGGCTGAGAGCCGTCAAACGCGCGGCTCAGGTTGGCGTTGGCGCGCGTGTCGCCAGCGATGTTATACAGTTATTGGCGCAATTTTTCAAGGCGTCGCGGTCGACGTAAAAAGCGCGTCGCGACTTGAATCGGCGCTTCCGACGTTCTATAATCGGGATCGGCGGCGTGGAACGACGTTTTCGCCGGGTCCAAAACGCGTCGGAAGCTCCGTCGACGCGTCGACGTCTATATGCAGGCTGCGTTGCCGGCAAGGAGATTCTTTCGGCAACGTTCGAGGATCCGCCGCTCAAAAAGGCGCGTGACGACGAGCCGGGGTTCCGACGCTACGACCGGCGCGGGACTCGAAACGATCTCCAACGCCTGCTACAACGTTGAAGACGTCGCGCCGAAGGGTTGGCTGGACCGAGACTTTTGACAACTTGCGTGAGACTTGCGCCGCCGCGGTTCTTCGTCCAGTATAGAAAGCCAGGCCAGGACGCAGGCTTTTATTCAGTCAATCGTGAACGAAGCAACGTGAGAATGTCCTGACAAAACGAGGAGAAAACAGGATGGCGTCGAAGTTTTTCGCGGAAGTCAACCGTAAGCGCTGCGTCTCATGCGGCGCCTGTACGCGCGAATGTCCCAGAGGGGCGATTCGCGTCTGGAAGGGACGCTATTCGATCGTCGATCCCCTTTTATGTATTGGCTGTGGGAAGTGCAAGCAGACCTGTCCCGCCGACTGTATCGAATTAAAACTCAGGGAGGGCGGCGCGTGACGAGGAAAAAACGCTGGTACGATTATCTTTGGATATGGCCGATCCTTTATTTCGCTTTGGGCTTTTTTAATATTCTGTTCGCGTGGCTGGGCATGATCGATTTCCTACTGCCTTTGTTCATCGCGATAATCGGAGGAAATAAGTTCTTCTGCAACCGACTATGCGGACGAGGCCAGCTGTTTGCGGTTCTGCCCAGAGCGCTGAAATGTTCTCGTCAGAAACCGGCGCCGGCGTGGCTTTCTTCCAGACGGTTCCGCTATGCGTTTCTCTTGTTCTTTTTGACGATGTTTGGAAACATCGTTCATCAGACCTGTCTTGTTTATGGCGGAGCGAAGTCGTTGAGCGAGGTTGTAAAGCTGTTTTGGACGTTTCGCGTTCCCTGGGACTGGGCGTATACGGCAGGCGCGACGTCGGATTGGATCGCGGAGTTTAGCTTTGGCTTTTACAGTCTGATGCTCACTTCGACGCTTATTGGATTAATTGTTATGGCGTTGTATCGTCCAAGGACGTGGTGCAGCTTCTGTCCGATGGGCTGTATGACGCAGCTCATTTGCGAGATCAAAAGCCGCGGAGAACAGCCAGACTGACAACGTCAAACGCCGGACGACAAAACCGAGTTGAGCGGCTGGCGACGACCGCTCGGAGCGTTTGGGGTGGACAGGCGTTTGACGGGACGCGCGGGGGTTCGTTCAAACAGGGAAGAGGCTACAGAGCTATTGTGGAAACGTTTGATTTACCCCTGAATTTTTCGGCGTAGGTCGTAAAAACTTGACGGGGCGCGGCGGCGAGACTAGAATGAATCGAGACGAAGCGATTCAGCAGAATCGCCGTGCGCGGCGCGGAATTGAGCGTGGCAGGAAAGACGACATGACGACGATGCAAGAGGACAGAACGACGGAAGATTTGACGGCGCGAAAGACGCGAATTGCGATCTTTGGCGCCGGGATTACGGGACTGTCGGCGGCGAAACGTTTGCGCGAGCTTGCGCCGGACGTCGAGGTTGCAGTCTGGGACCGCGCGGACCGTGTAGGCGGCGTGATAGGAACGCGGATCGTCGACGGGTTCCTCTGCGAGACGAGCGTCGACAACTTCATAACGACGCTACCCTGGGGACTCGACCTTTGCAAAGAGCTGGGATTTCAGGACGAGCTCGCGTCGACGAACAGTCGGTTCCGCCGCACCTTTGTCGTTCGTCGCGGCAGGCTCTACGCGCTTCCCGACGGCTTCATGACGATGGCGCCGACGAAGTTCTATCCGATGCTCACGACGCCGCTCCTTTCGCCGCTGGGCAAGCTTCGCTGCGGGCTTGAACTGCTCCTGCCGCGCCGCAAGTCGGACGAAGAGGAGTCGCTCGCGGCGTTCGCGAAGCGTCGACTCGGAAAGGAAGCGTTCGAGCGGATCATCGAGCCGCTCGTGGGCGGAATCTATGGCGGCGACGCGGCGAAGCTCAGCCTTCAGGCGACGCTCCCGCGTTTTGCCGAAATGGAGGAGAAATCGCGTTCGCTTATCTGGGCGATGACCAAGACGCAGCGCGCGGCGCGGCGCGTCAAACGCGAAGAGGAGAGCGGCGCGCGATATTCCTTCTTCATCACGCTGCGCTGCGGCATGCAGGCGCTTCCGGAACGACTCGCCGAGCGCGTCGGGCGCGAACGCGTGCGGCTCGGTCGCGCCGTCAAAACGGTTGCGCGCGAGAACGACGGACGGTGGCGCGCGACGGACGAGCAGGGCGTCTCCGAGCGGTTTGACGCAATCCTCTTCGCGACCGACTCCGGCGCCGCCGCCAACGCGCTGCGCGACGCCGCGCCCGAGGTCGCGCGACTCTACGGCCAGACTGACCATACCGGCGTCGCCATTGTCCACCTCGCGTATCGCAACGAACAAATAGGCAAGCCCGTCAAGGGCATGGGCTTCGTCGTACCGACGTCGGAAGGGGACGGCGTGATCGCCGGTTCCTTCAGCAGCTATAAATACCCGACGCGAGCGCCGGACGGCACGACGCTGCTGCGCGTTTTCGTCGGCGGCGCCAGAGCGCCGGAGATGGTGACGCTTGAGCATTCCGAGCTTGTCGCGCGCGTGGAAGGGGAGGTTCGCAAGCTGCTTGACGTTAAAGGCGCGCCGCTGATCGTCGACGTCGCGCGGTTCCCCAACGCAATGCCGCAATATTACCTTGGGCGTCTCGAATGGCGCGAACGCCTTCGCGCCGCGCTCGCCGCAGCGCCGACGCTTGCGCTCGCGGGAAACGCGCTCGACGGGGTCGGGCTTCCAGCGTGCGTCAAGAGCGGCTACGACGCGGTCGACAAGGTTCTTAACGATCTCGGAATAGCCGTTCCGAAACACGATTAACCGCCCCGTTCGGGGAACGAGGTTCCATTTTTTAAAGGAATACGCACAATGAAAATCCGCTGTTTGTCCGCCGGAATCCTTTTCGCCGACGTCGGCTGCGCGCCAATCGACCATGCGCCGGTCCCAGGCGAGCTCGTTCAAACCGACCGCGTAGAACTCTCTTTGGGAGGCTGCGCGTCCAACGTCTCGATCAACCTCGCGAAGCTCGAGGTTCCAACCGGTCTGACCGGCTGCGTCGGCGACGACGCCTTCAGCGACTATATTCTCAAGTCGCTCGCCAACCCGCTGGTGGACGTTTCGGGCGTGCGCCGGGTCGCCAATTCCAGCCCGGGTTGCTCCCTGATCGTGAACGTCAAGGACGAAGACCGCCGTTTCGTGAGCACGACGGGCGCGAACGCGCAGTTCTCCGTCGCCGATATTCCTCAGGCGTGGACCGACCAGGCGGAGATTCTGTATATCGGCGGTTATCTTATGATGGAACGCCTCGAAGAGCGCGATACGATCGAGTACTTCAAAGCGTTTCAGGCGCGCGGCGGCAAAACGATGCTCGACGTCGTCCTCTATGGAACGAGACCATACTGGCCCGTGATCGAACCGTTGCTGCCTTACGTCGATTATTTCATGCCCAACGACGACGAAGGGTACGCGATTACGGGTAAGAAGGATCCGGTCGATCAGGCGAAGTTCTTTACGGACGCGGGCGCAAAGACGTGCGTCATCACGTGCGGGGACGAAGGTTCGATCTATTATTCTTCGAACGAGAAATTCCGCGCGGAGATCTTCCGAACGGAATTCGTAGGTGGCACGGGCTCAGGAGACGCGTTCGACGCAGGACTGATCTCGGCGCTTTTGGACGGTTGCGATCCTTACGAGAGCGTCAAGCGCGCGACGGCGCAGGGTATGAGCTGCGTGCGTCACGGTTC
>CACYBR010000557.1 GCA_902772705.1 uncultured Planctomycetota bacterium | reverse complement strand
GTTTGAATATGTCTTCGAAACGTTTCGTTTTCCTGTCAAGGTATCCCTCGTCTCGAATCAGTTCGAACGTGTCGTTAATGTTGTTTAACGGTCGACGGTAGTTTACGAGGAAGTCGATGACAACGGCGTCAATCGAGTCCAACTGGATCGCGTTTCTTCGGACAATCGCGCCTGCAGTGGTCATGGCGGGGTTGGTATGTCGGAGCACGAATTGGCGACTGTATTTTCTGGCGTAAGATTCAAGAAGGAAGCCATTCCAGGGCCATCCGCAATCAGGGAAGTTGCCAAAGGACACGAAACCTTTAACAGGGCGATACTGGCGCTCGTCTAAGAACGAGTCGATCTTATCGTCTACCTGCCGAACAACGTCGTCTGAGAAATCGATTGCGTCGCGTGAAACAAACGTTTCCTTATCAATTCGAACAAGATACTCAAAAGCGTCGGCGAGCACGGTCTGTTTGGCAGCGCCTTCCCCTTTGATTTCTTTGAGCATCTCGAGCAACTCGTCGAGGGTGAAGACTCCACGAAGCTTAGAGAGCGTAGGACGGAAAATATCTCGATCCGTCAGCTTTTGTTCTTTGTGGCTTATCGTATTGGTCTTAAGCTCGAATCCGAGAGGTTTCAGATACTTCTGAAAAAGGATTTTCGCGACGACCGTCTCGTCGGCGTCGTCCATGATCTCGTAGGCTTCGTTTGGAATATCAAGTTCGTTGAGCAACGCGAAGTTTTGGTTTTCAATCGTTTCCTGAAAGCTTTCCAGAAACATATATTGCGCTCTTTCGCTGAGCGTCAGACTATCTGCGCGCCAATATGTTTTCTTGTCATTGACAATCGTTTCGTTATCTTTAAGCGACTGTTTAATGGAATCGGGCGGAAGCCAGGGAAGACGTTCCTGAAGCGTGTCGAATTCGATGGACAGACCTTCGCCCCAAACACGTTCGATTTCACGTTTCAGAAGACTTTCCTCGTCGTCAGGTTGACCGACAACAAAGCGATTGTCAAGGACGCGAAAATCGCCAGAGCGAGCGGAGGCGGAGCGTAGAAGGAACTCCTGAAGAAGAACCTGAAGATGCGGCGTATTGACGTAATCCGGAAGCTTGACGCGGTATCGATCGAGGAAGATTTCGTAGTAAAACGCCTGAGCGTCGCTTGCAAGAATCTGCTCGACCTTTTGCGCGACAAACTCTTGCAAGGGCTTATCGAAGACGCAGACCTCGCCGTTGACAAGCGAACCAACGCTGAGTATCGCGTTTTGAAGCTCTTCGTCGCTGGCGTTGGAAATACGCCGATATCCTTTGTCCTGAGCCAGCTCATGCAATCGCAATTTTTCGAGGCGATCGTCGACTGGGAAGTGCGAGCCGAAATCATTGACGATTAACTCCTTCACCTCTTTTTCGAGGGGCGAGAGTTCGTCTTCCCGCGTTTCAAACGCTTCGAACGGCTTATGCTCTGCGGGCGGTTTCGGATAAGGCGTCGATTTCTGAAAGTCTTGACGTTCAGGTCGTTTTTCAGGGACCCCGGTTTCAGAGCCGAGCGCGTTCGGATTGCGCACTCGCTTGTAAAATCCCGCGCCTGTCGACCGGAAGTCAGAACAGGTTGCCAGAACCTCCTCGATCAGTGAAGACGGCAGATCGTATGATTTGAGTTTTTGGGACAAGATACGCGTTGAAGTTTCAGCCTCAGGTCCCCAATTCTTATGAATAAGCTTCAGAGCGTCGTCATACGTCCAGTCGACGTCGCGGGGTTTGGGCGTCGGCGAGGATTCGGGACGAATCGATACGTGTTCAGATCGGAAGGTCGTTGGCGCCACGGGCGTTGAAGCATGTCCGACGCTTATTTCCACGCGTGTTCCAGCGCCGCTCCATGAGCCGACCTTCTGCGACGTCGTCGAGTCGAACTCTGAGTCGTCGAAAATGCTTTCGCGGTCGCTTCGTGTGTCGACAGAGACGACGCGATCACGTTTAAATTGAAAATCTTCCGGGGCTTTCGAGTTTCTATTGAGCTTCTCGTTGGCCTTTTTGAGGATAAGCTGGATTCCTTCAAAGACAGGTTTTTCGAGGATTTCGTTGCGGACGCACCAGTTGAGAACGTTTTCCTGAGTAATTTCTCCGATCTCGTCATGCCGATCGACGATCAGTCGCAACAGAACGTCGGCGTATTTAAGGGACCGGTCGATCGTGCAAACCCCAACGACGGGCAGGTCGTCCGCCCATCGATCCGGATTGGAGTCAGGAGGAAAAATCATGCGGAAATGCGGTTGATTCAGCTGGTCGACGAAGCGAAACAAGATTCTGGAATTCCAGTCTCGATCGTATTTTGGGATCATCCCGAGACGCTGAGCGAGTTCTCGCAACGTGAGGAATTGACGGGAAGCGCCGTCCAGAATCTCTTTGATTGTTCGAACGAGGTTCTTTCTGACGCCGGCGTCGTTGATAAGGTCGTGGAGGTTGACGCCGCAGACAATTGTCGACAAAGTCTGTTGGACGGGTTTGTTTTCGACCTTCTGATCGTCGTGTTTCTTTAACTTGTTAATGATACTGACGACGAGGGTAGCGTCGTCCGAATCGATCCAACCTTCGTCAACGCACCATTTTTGAACGTCGTCGCATTCGGCGATTTCGATGAGCTCGTCAAAATGATCGACGACAGCGTCCAGAAGGGCGTCGTGAAAATCCCGATAACGGAGCGAGAGCGCGCCCGGCGCGCATCGGACCAGAGACCTTTCGTTCCTGATTTTAAGCATTTGCCGACGCGGGGGAGTTAGCAGTCGAATCGTCTTCAAATCGACGGTCTTGACGAAATCCAAAAGGAGCGCAGACGTCCAGTTTCCTTTGGAATTGGGGAAGGCGCCCAGCCGCAGGGCGAGCGATTTAAGCGTGAGGGTTTTGGAGGTGGTCGCGATCAGGAGCCCCTTGATTTGCTCTTTGACGCGTTCGCGGACCGCCAGATTATCCGTTGCGTTGAGTAAAAACGGGACGTCGCGCATGGCAGGAACCCGCGGCGGTCGAACCGCCGCCGGCGTTGACAGGGGCGGCGTTTGCGTGGCAGGGGGCTGATTCGGCGTGTTTGCTGGTTGAACGCTCCCGACTTTTGACGACGCGAGAATTTTTTTCGGATGAATCTTATCGGGAGGAAAGCCGTATTTTTGCGCAGAGCGGAGGACGTCCTGTTCTGTTTGGGGATTGTCGGCGCGAAGCCTGTCGTTAATGATATCTTCCGGCGTTTTGTCGGCATATTTGTCTAAGAGAAAACAATCTCGTCCGACGGAAAACAGACCTTCGTCAGCGTTAAGGTAGTTACGGAGCGATTTGACGGAGTCCAGCCCGAAGGGTTTGAGCTCGTTGCGAAATTCTTTGATGAAGGCGTCGAAATAGACGATGCGTCTTTCCTCCGCCTCGTGCATAATGAGGGCGTGGAGACGAGGTTGTGTGAAGGAACTCGAGACAGGAGTCGCGTCGTTTGAAACGCTGCGTTCCTTTTGGTCGGGCTCTGGCGTCTCGTTCTCTTGATCGTATCGAGTCGTCTTCGCGTGGACCGACAATAATTTTTCCACGTTCTTGAGGATCTCGTCGAGCCCGTCGTATTCAGGTTCGTCGAGCCATCCTTCTTCGGCGGCCCAGAGTAACGCGTCGTCGCGTTCAGGGACTTCGCCGGTTGCGGCGAGCGCTTTGGCGAACGCTTCGTCGAAAGTCGTTTCATTGAGAGCAAGCACGGCGGCTTTCCCTGATTGGGACGCTTTCAGGATTCGATAGGGGGCGTCGTCGCGCTCTTCAAGGTAGGCGCTTAGAAGCTTCGCCGTCCATTCCTGCTCATGACGCTCGGCGTTGAGTCTTTCCGCAACGTGCAGGAGCGTGTCGATTCCAGCGACTGGGTCGCTGTTTTTAAGAATTGCGACGATCTGACGATCGAATCGCACGTCTTCCCTTCGGCGCGCGCTTTCTT
>CACYBR010000556.1 GCA_902772705.1 uncultured Planctomycetota bacterium | reverse complement strand
GTCGGGACGCCGATAACGCTGAAGGTTTCTGCGGCGGCGAACGCGTCGGCGACGGTCAGGTGGTATTTCGTGACGAAGTACCACTGGATCGTCGCCGACGCGTTCGCCGACGCCGAAAGCTTCAGCGTGATCGGAGTCCCGACCGTATAGTCCTGAATCGACGACGTCGCGGAAACCGGCGCGAACGCGATCTCGGAAACGCCGCCGAGCTGGGTCCCGTCGCTCGCTATCCCGATCACGCGGAACGCGTACTCCTTGCCGGCGTACAGCCCGTTGACCGACACGCTTGTCGTCGTCAGGTTCGTCTTGTAGTTCGTCCACGTCGCGCCGCCGTCCTTCGAAATCTTGACCGTATACTTCGACGCGCCCGAAATCGCGCCCCATTCGATCGTCGCAACGCGCGTCTCCGCATCGTAGCTCGTCACGGCGAAGGGAGAATCGCCGGGGCTCGCCATAACCGACTCGCTGTAGGGCGAACTGTCGTAGACCAGTCCGTCGCCGACCGCCATGATTTGGAACTCGTACCTCGTCTCTGACTCAAACCCTTCGATCGTACAGCCGTCCTCGTCTGTCAGCTCGTCGATACAGTACCAGTCGTCGGAACCCTCCTCGTGGAAAAGGAGCTGGTAACCCGCCGCGTTGGCGATCTCCGACCAGCGCAGCGAAATCGAATCGCTCGTCGTCGATTCCACCGTCAGCGTCGGCGCGGCAAGCGTCGTCCAGACCGGACCGCGCGACGTCTGCGAGTCGCTCCCCTGATATCCGTCGGTCCCGACGGCGGACACGTCGACGCGAAGCAGACAGCCGAGATCGGCGCTCGTGATCGAATAGTCCGCCAAAGTCGCGCCTGCAATCGCGCTCCAGTCTCCCTGTTCCGTCGTGCGGTACCATTGCCAGGTCGCGGCGCAGTCGCGCGCCAGAACTGCAGTTACGGTCCCGCCGAGCATGAAGTCGCCCGCGATTTCACGAAGCAGTATCGTGTCGTCGCCCGTCGTCGCGACAAGCGTCTCGCTATATTCCGAATCGAAAACGCTGGTCGCGTTGCCAAGCGTGGCGACCCGGATCTCATAGCTCGTATTCGGCGCAAGCCCGACGATCTTAAAGACTGACGACGACGTCTCGGAGCCCTCAAGGACCGCCGACGCGAGCGCGCCCGACGACGGATAGTCCACGACCGTCCATTCCTTGGCTCCCACCGGCTTATACGCGACGCGGTAGCCCTCGGCGCGCTCGATTTCCTCGTACCGCACCGTTATCGACGTCGGCGCGGTCTCCGTCGCGTTAAGTCCCGGCGAATCGAGTTGCGCCAAAACGATTCCCGTCGACGGGCTGCTCTGAGCCGCGCCGACAAAATAACCCGTCGGCGTCGCCGTAACTTTAACGCGACGACCCGCGTCCGCGAGCGTAAACGTATACTTCGCGCTCGTCGCGCCCTCGATCACGGTCCAGTTCTCTGCATCCGCGTCCGCGCGAAGCCACTGATATTCTGCGGTCGGCGCTACGCCGCTCGACCACTTGATTTCCACCGTCGAGCCCGTCGTAAGATCCCCGACGACCGACATGGCGGGCAACCTCGGACTGATCTTCGAGAAGTCTTCGACGTTGTATCCGTACTCGTAGGCGCCCATGTCGACCTTTCCGTCCTGAATCCGCGCGCCGCCACGCAGGTCAATCGCCGAATCGACAAAGGCGTTGTAGTAGGACGCGTCCAGTTCTCCTGAAGGCGTACGATCCCTTGCAGGAGAAAGCTCCGTAAGGTAATACTCGGGAATCCCGGAATCGTCGTGTTCATCCGGCATAAAGAACACTTCGTTTAGATCGTAATCCTGACTCGATACCAGACCAATGCCGTCGCTCCAACCCGCATAGCTCGTCATCACGTTGCGCGCGACCGTCTCGACGACCCCGCCGGATAGCGCTTCGGTCACGACGTCCCTGGCATTAACGCTGGCGTAACCTTCGGCGTTATACGCGACAATCGAATTGTACGCTTCGAAGCGCGACTTGCCCCCGTCGTACGCTTCCACAACGATCGCGCCGTTCTTCAAAACGCTAACGTTGCCAACAACGGTAGAATTATAAAGTCGCAAGGTAGCTTCCGCATCCGTACCTTTACTATAAGCGTGGAACGCCGCGCCGGTGTTCTCCGCTATGATTGAATTACTGACGGTCCATTCGCCTCGGTCTACGGTAATTGCTCCCACGTTGCTTGACGAATTCTTCTTGAAAACAGACCGTTCGATCTCGCCGTCAACCCTATAGGTATAGATTGCCCCGCCGGTCTTATGAGCCGCGCTATTATCTGTCGAATTATTGTAGAAAACCGAGTCGGTTACCAACAGGTTGACAAAAGACTCCTGAGACGAGGCGATACAAAGAGCCCCGCCCAATGCTCGCGTCGCGTAAACGCCATCAATAGACACGGAGCCCGACTTGACGGAATTATTGATAAACTGAACGTTCTCAACGACAATTTCTTTTCCCGGCTCGTGGTATTCTGCGTAAATTGCGCCGCCGTATGCGGTTCCTGCATTGTTCTCAAAGACGCAGTTCTCAAGCGTAAGATTGACGTCTTCCGCATAGATCGCGCCGCCGCGATACCGGTCGCCGGATTGCGTGTTCGACGTTTGCGTCGTCTTCCCATTCGCGAACTTCACGCCGATGATCTTCACACTGCCCGCGAGGGGATCGATCCGGAAAATACGCGTCCTGCCGCCGCCGCTGATCGTGATTCCGGGCTCGTTCGTCTCCGCGTTGTAGATCGCCGACGCGTCGATCGTAATCGACTGGCTCACGACGAATTCCGTTTGAAGAGAAATCGTTTTGCCCTGATCCTTGAACGAATCCTCGTCGAAAACGATCGTATCGCCATACTGCGCCGTCGCGAGCGCGTACGCCAGCGTCCCCTGCACGCGCGGGTCGGAAATCGAAGTGGACTTCGTAACGGGTATGACCTGAGGCGTTCGCGCCGTCTGCGACTCATACGGACCAAGATCAACGCGTCCGTTGACAATGCGCGCCGCGCCCTCAAGATCGTATTCGGGCATGTCGGCATACTCCACGCCGCGGTTGATCGCCTGAGAGTCGACGGTCAGTCTAAAATCGTCGTTTTCCGGATCGACAAAGAGCGGACCGTTTTCCAGGAAATAGAAATCGCGACCTCCGACCGTCCAGGCGTCCTCCGATGGATTCCAGCCGGAGAGGGTTCCGTACGCGTTTAAGACGGAGTCGACGGTCCCCTTATAGACGTCTGAAAAACCGTCCTTCGCTACGGATTCGTTCATGACGACAATCGAGTTGTACGCGTTGACTGTGGAATATGCAAGCGTCGCGCCGGTTGCGCCTCCGTCCGCCCACACCGGGTCCGTGTCGACGACGACGCCGCCGGCTTCGAATTTCGATACGTTGTACGCCACGTCCGTATTGCGTAGTTCGACGTTCGCGTTCTGAACGAAAACGCCGCCCCCGTAGCCCGCGTTGTTGCGGACGATGATCGAGTTCGTGATCGTCGCGGTCGAATAGTACGCCGCGCGCTTTGAGTGTACGAAGATCGCGCCGCCGCGACCCCCGCCGAGGTTCGTGCCGGTCCCTGCGACATACTCGCCGTTCTCGCCCACGCCCGCCCTGTTGTCGGAAAGCGTTGAATTCGAGATCGTCAGCGTCGCGTCGAGGCTGTAAATCGCGCCGCCGTAGTAGTTGTCCGAACTGTTGCGCGCCAGTCGGCTTGAATCAACCGTCAACGTTCCTCCGTAGTTGCAGATCGCGCCGCCCCCTGCGGGAAGCGACGTCGTTTCGCCGAGTTCTGGATCTTTAAAGAGCCCGTTATACGCAACGTTCTCCGAAAGCTCCGAACCGGAGATCGAAACTTCTCCCTTGTAGTTCATGATCGCGCCGCCGACTTGCGCCGAGTAGTTCGCGTTGAATCTGGAATCGCGAACGACGATCGACCCCTTGTAATTGTAGATCGCGCCCCCTTCTTCGCCGTGCGTCTCGTTGTTCAGGAATTCGGATCCCTCGATCTCGAGAAGCCCCCCGTAATTCATGATCGCGCCGCCATAACGTTCGACGACGTTCGACGTGAAATCGTTCGTGCTGTCGTCCACGTACGCGTCTGCGACGTTCCCGTTGAACTTCGAATCCACTACCGTCAGCGTCGCTCCCGACGTGTTGAAGATCGCGCCCCCTCCGTAATACGCCTCGTTTCTGACGAACTCGCACCCCTCGACCGTCGTCGTCGCGCTGTTGAGAAGCGCCGCCCCAAAGAACCCGCGATTGTCGACGAAAACGCATTGGCTCAGCGTCAGATCGCCCGCGATGTTCTCCACTGCGCCGCCGTCCGCCAATAGCGCGGTCGAAGTCGATACGCCCGCGAGCCCGTTGGCAAAGATCAGACCCTTGAGCGCGACCGTCTGACCCTCGGCGACGACCGAAATCAGCTTCGTCAATCCCGCCCCGTCGAGCGCCAGGCCCGTCGCGCTGTACGCGTTCGCCGGCGCGGCAGACTCCGACTCGTTGACGCTCGAAACGTCGAAAACAAAGTGCGTCGCGTCGATCGTAACCGTCTTCGTCAGAACGAGCGGCGACGTCAGCGTGATCGTCTTGCCTTGCAGCGCCCCGGAAAAGACGATGTAGTCGCCATGCCGCGCGTTGTTCACCGCGTAACGAAGCGACCCCACGTCGCTCGCGTCGTCCGAAGACGACTTGACCACGATCGTTCGGCTCTCAAGCCGCTCAAACGCGCCAAGATCGACCCGACCCGCCTGAATACGGGACGCCCCTGAAAGATCGCGCTCCGTCGTTACGTAAGCGTTCGATCCTGCGTTCACCGCCGCCGAATTCGGCGCAAGCGTGTAGTCGTCGTGCGACGCGTCCGTAAAGAGCGCGTTGCTCGAGCCCGTGTAGTAGATGTTGCCGTTCGTCGCGCCGACGTTCTGGGTTGTGAGCGTGTTCTGGACGTTCCACGTCTGAGCCCCCAAAGCTGTTCCGTTGGCGCCATACGGACCGCTCCCACCGTTGAACGCGACTATTGAATTGACGACGTTAAACGTTCCGGGTTGATTCGTCGTGGCGCTGCGTAAACTAATTGTGGGCAGGGCGCTGAACTTCCCAGACGTAACGTTGTTCACGATCGTAGAATTCTCAATCGTCACTTCAGATCCGGACGAAGCTTCGGTCGTCGAGAGTTCAAATACGGAGCCGGTTCCGCTCGTATTACGATAGAATAACGAACCGACGACTGAACCCGAGCTCCCTGCGTACCATTTGATCGCAGACAGCCCCCTGTCGGCAGTGTTTTGAGTAAACGTCGACGATTCAACGTCAAGACGGGAGTTATTCGCAAAGATCGCGGCCGCGTCGAGCATGCTCCTGTTGACGACAAAGGTCGATGAAGCGACCGTCGTCGCGCACTCTTTAACATAAAGAGCCCCGCCAAATCCCTTCGTACCGTTGTCGTCCGCCGTCGACCACGTCCTGTTGCTGCGGAACGCCGAATCAACTATCTTGAGTTCGCCCCCTTCGGCGTAGACGCCGCCCCCTGAACCCGTCTCGGCGATATTATATTCGACCACGCAGCTTTCGAGCGTAAGGGTCGAGTTCACGCCCTTGTAGATTCCGCCGCCGTCGTCCGCGACGCCGTTCGCTATCGTCAGACCCTTGATCGTTACGTCGCCCGCGTCCTTCCACACGTTGAAGACTCGACTCGCGCCAACGCCGGAGATCGTCAGGCCCGGTCGGGCGTTTCTCGCGTCATAGAGGTTCGTCGCGTCGATCGTTATCCCTTCCATGATCGGAAGCTCGCTGTTCAGCGTTATCGTCCTGCCTTTGAGCGATTCGTCAAAGAGGACGACGTCCCCCTCGTGCGCGTTCATGAGCGCATGGCGCAGCGTTCCCCCCTCAAGGGCGTCGATCTCCGTCGTTACCGTCCACGCGCGCGTTTCATACTCCTGCGTCTCGTACGCCCCAAGGTCGACGCGGCCTCCAACCTGGCGCGGAGCCCCCGAAAGATCGCGCATGCCGTCGACTACCGCCGCGTCCTCCGTCGCGTAATAATCGCACCCGCGGTTGAACGCCTGAGAATTCGCCGCAAGCGTGTAGTCCCCGTTCGCCGCGTCCGTAAAGAGCGGCTTCGTCGGGTCGTACGTCCAGAAATTCGTCGCCGTATCCCACTCCGAGGAATCCGTCGAAAGAACGTTCGTCCCCGTGATCGTCGATTGTTGGCGATCGTTCAAGTAAAATACGCCGTTTGGCTGGGCTGCGGAAGGCAACAGGATCGAGTTGACGACCTCGACTGAGGAATTAGAGACGCGAACAGTATCTCCTCCCTGATTATCTGCGACAGTTGAATCTCTCAGACTCAGCGACGAGCCATTTCCAACCATGAACACGGCGTTTTGACCACTATTTCCATAGACGAGCGCGTTGGTTACAGCACTCTCCGAATTATACAGATACGCCGCTCCTCCCCAGTCGCCGGAGTTCCCGTAAAAAGTCCCTGCGTCTGCGGTAAGAGAAGCTTTTTCGGCATAAATCCCGCCGCCTTGATAGGCGCTGTTCTCATAGAAACTTGTACCCAGCATGGAAAGCGATTCATCAAAAGCTTCGCCCCGATAGTACAAAGCTCCGCCCCAATCATAAGCCGAATTGTCGCGGAAATCTGTATTGACGACGGTTGTCATTGAATCTACCAGATACAAAGCGCCGCCATATCCATATGATCCACCGTATACGTACCCGTTGTCTATCAGATATTCTTCCCCTGTCTCTTCATCATAATACCACCTTTGATCATGATAATAGACGTGGCGTCTAGCGCTGTTTCCAATAAACTGTGAGGAGTCGATCGAGACCGTTCCTTCATAACGAATCGTGTGCGGGTATGTGCCACTACCATGTACATAGTAATAGGGAACCTGATAAATCGCGCCGCCCGAAGACGCTCTGTTGTTCTCAAAAACGCTGTTCGTGACCGTCAGAACCGTTCCTCGGTTACAGATTGCGCCGCCACGATAATCAGCATAATCAGCAAACTCAATATATTCAAATTCGTTACCCGCGCTGTTGTTCTCAAAGACGCTGTTCGTGACCGTCAGACTCTGCCCATCGTCGCCGTTGCTCTCAATGTAGATCGCGCCGCCGTGGCTCCATGCGAAATTGTTCTTAAAGACGCTGTTCGTGACCATCAGGTTCTGCGCATTGCTGTAGATTGCGCCGCCGCAGTCCCCATAGTTGTCCTCAAACACGCAGTTCGAGATCGTCAGGTTATCACTCGCGTTGTAAATTGCGCTATCGCCTGCGTTCACAATCTTCAGCCCGTTGATCACGACGTTCGTCGCGTTCGAAGTGAAGTTAAACGCCTGACCCCCGTCTGCGTCGATCGTCACGCCGGGCGTTCCGTCGGCGTTGAGACAGCGCGACGCGTCGAGCGTGACCGACTTGGGGATCGTCAGCGTCGAGGAAAGCGTTATCGTCTGTTCCTTCATCGCCTCGGTAAAGATAATAAGATCCCCTTCGTCGAGATTATCAAGCGCGTGCTGGAGCGAGTCGCCCGTATTGCCCGGCGTCGATACGAGATGACGCTTGGCTACCTGCGTGAAGAAACTCGACGACCACGGGCTCCAGTAGACTTCGTCCTTCAGGAGCGCCCTGTACCGGAACTCATAGTGACCGCTCGGAAGGTTCGGACTGTTGTTCTCCGTTCGGGTCACGGTCACCCACGCGTCGTTCGAACCCGTCAGTCGATACTGCAACTCATAGCCGGAAACATGATCGGCGCCTTCCGACGGCGGAAGCCATTCGACCGCGCTCAAAAGGTCGCTCGAATACCGGGAAGCCTCGAGCGGCGCGAGGGGCAGCGTCCTGGGCGTCGTCACGTACGTCGTCGTCCAGTCGGAATCGACGCAACCGCCAGAGATTCCAACGCCGAAATCTCCCTTCGCTTTGACCTGAATTCGATATTTTGTACCTTCCTGCAGATCCTTGAGAACGACAGAGACGTCGGAACGCGACGCGTTGACCGTGAGCGTCTCGTCCGTCGTCATGTTCGTATAGGAAACGACGTAACCTGTGGTATGAAGGTCGTCCTTCGGCGTCCACGAAACATTCAGCTGCGTCGACGTCTCCTTAACGATCTCGTCAATCTGGGGCGCGGCAACCGCCTTCGGCGTCGTAATACAGCAGTTTTTACTAAAGAGCTCAATAGGACCTGCCGACGTGTTGATCACGATTTTAGAACAGATATCGTATTGGGTTCCCAATTCGAGATTCTCAAGCGTAAAGGTTGTGTTCGACCCTGAAGACCCCGTTTTGCCCGCGACTGAGATCCACTTCCAGTCGGACGTCCCCGAGACGCGATATCCGACGCTCGCCGCCTTATAATACGCGTTGACTTTTTCAAGGTTGAGCACGACGCCCCTGCCCGACCCCAGCATGCTGTTGACCGAGATCGACGCGGACGTCGGAGGCAGCGGCGATATTAAACAGACAATTTTCGCTTTCGCCACGGCGGCGGCGAGGCCCTGATCCGTCGACTTGCCTTGGAAGCTGATGATCATTTCGATTACTTGCGCCCAGTTAATGTCGCCATCCAGCGCCGACCCGATCGTGTAGCCGAGCGCCGCGCCTGCATATTGGCCGAAATACCCCCCAATGGCCGCGCCGGCAATTTTAAACTTATTCTGCCAGACGTCGTTCCAGGCTTCTTTGTATTCTCCACGAACAACATGGATTGCCGAGTTCACCAAGTCTTTGGTCCCTGGGAGGACCTTGTCGAAGGCATTTACGGTATTTTTGCCCGCGCGCTTAACCTCTCTAACCATTTTATCCAAACAGTAACCGAAGCCTCCCTCGGCGATCACATACTCGCCGTCTTCGAGGGAGTAAACGCTGGAATTCTCCGCTGCGCCGGAGTCCGCGTCTTTGGAGTAGGAGACGACGAGCCTGCTCTCTGCGGTCTCTGGCTCGGCGCCGGGAAGCTTGACGCTGTAGACAGCCTCATAGGAAAAGACCGCCGAACCGCCGTAGACGACCTGCTCGCCCTGCGCGTTGGCATATTCTCCGTAGATTTCGCCCGTCTCAGGGTTGAAGAGCGCTTCGACCGCGTCGCCGACGTCGCGCTTCGGAAAGAAGCAGGAAACATAACCGGACTGGATCTGATAGAGCGCGTCGCGCATCTGCGCGCCCGTTATCGTCTCGCCCCGGTCGCAGTAGAAGGTCTGGTTGACCTCGCCGTTGTCCGTCGTAATGAAGAGTAGGTTCGAATCCTCGTTCATCATGCGGTCAAGGCGTCCGAGGAGCGCGTTGAGGTTCTCATAGTTCGCGTCCTCGACGTTCTCCGCGAAGTCCCAGTCGAAGCCGGTCTGCGCGCTCGCGTCGCCGAAGAGAATGTAGATATTCTCCGGCGCGAAACGCATATTGTCGCTGAGGACGTCGTACATCGTTTTCACCGCGTTGTACGAGCGCGCGCCGTCCGTCGCCCCGATGAAAATCACTGCGTAGCTCGATTCCAGGTACGCGGCGCTCTGGAGCGCCGACGCCTCCGCAACAACGCTCGTCTGCGGCGACAGATCAAGCGTCGCCGCTGAGACGTACGTCGACTCCGTTCCGTCGTTGATCCCGGGCAACGCGATC
>CACYBR010000555.1 GCA_902772705.1 uncultured Planctomycetota bacterium | reverse complement strand
GTGGCTCGACGACGGGATTCTTTGCGCGTACCGTTTCAAACCGGACGAATATTTCTTTGAGGGGCATTATCCGGGCATGCCGATCGTCCCGGGCGTGATTCTTTGCGAATCCGCGATGCAGGCGGGCGCGATCTATACGGCGCGTATTCTCAGCGGCGTCGACGACGAGAAGAAGACGAAGATACCCGTCGTAGGGCGTATGAACGACGTGAAATTCAAGAATCTTGTTCGTCCCGGTCAAAAGATCGAACAGCTGGTGACGCTCAAAGAGGAGATGGCGGGCGCCTATATTTTCAAAGCGAAGATAACCTGCGAAGGGAAACTCGCCGTTTCCTTTGAGTTCATCGTCACGCTTATCGACAAGTTCGAGGATGAAGACTGACAGGACGCGCCAGCGCGAGCGAAAATAATAATCGCTCTCCGTGAATCGTCGGCGCTTCTTCGACGTCGATACGATCCCGGAGGGCGATTGTCTTTTGCTCGTCCTGAATCACGCTTTTTTACCGACGAAGAGTCCGAGCGTTTCGTCGGTCATTGAAATACGCGTTAGCTTTTCGAGCTCGACTGCGCGTGATTGACGGCCTGGCGGTCGGGCGTTTTGACGACCAGACTCCCGATCCTGCGCGTGTCGCACACAGAGTCGTTTTTTCATGTTTGCGCTGAATTTGAGATTGATCACGTCGACAATTTCCATAAACCATAAATAACCATTTATTCAGTTATCGTCTTTGGATTCCTGTTGTTTCTCTTTATGCTCTTTTTCTTGAAGTCTCTTCTGGCGACGATAGCGATGAACCTCCCGTTGCGCGAGTCGTATTCCCTTGCCCGGAAATATCCCCAGAAAATCCACGTGGTTTAACCCGTCAAGAAAAATTAAGTTAACCCTACGTTCGAGCTGCATTTGAAGATCATGGACTATATATAAGGCAACGGGTTGTACGTACAGTAAAACAAACCCTGCCGCTAAAGCTAAGATCGCCAAAACCATGGCACAAAAGAGATTATCAACGTGAATAGCGGCGGAGAAGAACCATTTAAAGGGATTAAAGACGAACAATTCCAAGTGCGTAAACTCAAAGATCGTTAATACTGTCAACGCCAACTTCACAACAAGACATATGTGCCATGTAACGACGTTGGATCGAACGCTTTTATATTTTTCGTCTGTTAATATGACTTTATTCTCGGAAAGGTTGTTCATCTTTTCGTTGTTCCATGAGGACCGCTGCGAGGCAAACGCCGTCTGAACCGCCGAGACGAGCGACGCGTAATAACCGCCGACCGTCACGTCGATAGTCGTCGATCTCACGGCGACGTGGCGCTTGCAATTCCCTTCTGACCGCTAACCGCGAAAGAATCCACCGCGAAGTTCGTTCTTCGCTGCGGTTTTTCTTATATTATACGGAAAGTTGCGCGGATTTCGATAGAAAGGGGCCAGTAGGCTGTTATTCAAACGCTTCAGTCGTTATCGTCGGCGCCCATTTTGGTTCTCAACCAGGATAAACTCTTGAATCTCGGTCTGCTTCGGATAAGATGAAGATAAGTCGTCGTTATTCGTGTTTTGACTGGAATGTTGGTTGTTCGTTATATCGCTTGGTAATATATACGCGAACAATCCCACGAAATGACGCCCTTTTCAGCAGGGTCAATTCACGCGGAAAACAATTAATCGCCGCTTCGTCGCCGACGGCGCGTCGCGGCGCGATCTAACAGGAGATTGCAATGTCACGTATTTCACGTCGTTTCTTTATGAAGAGCGCGGTCGCGACGTCCGCCGCGTTCGGAATCTCTCGCATGCTCGCCTTTCCGGCGCCCGGATACGCTCGCGAACTTAATGTCAATTCGAAATTGAATCTTGCCCACGTCGGTCTGGGCGGCATGCAGGGCGATTTCCATCGCAACTCCTGCGCGCAGGAGAATCGAGTCGCGATCTGCGACGTCGACGAATCCTTCCTGGCCAAATACGGCGAGCAGATTCCCGACGCCAAACGTTTCGTTGATTTCCGCGAAATGTACGAACAGATGGGCGATCAAATCGACGCCGTCGTGATTACGACGCCGGACCACACCCACGCGATCGCCGCGATCGAAGCGATGAAG
>CACYBR010000554.1 GCA_902772705.1 uncultured Planctomycetota bacterium | reverse complement strand
CTCCGACGCCCTTTGGGCCTGGGCTCGTCCGTCCTCCTCTCACCCGGGCGTTGTTGTCGCTGCGATGGTTGACGGTTCCGCTCGCGTCATCAGCGAGTCTGTTGATCACGAAACCCTGACCAAAGTCATGGCTCCGAACGACAAGAAAACCATATGGTGGGGTAAGCCTGATGGCATGACGAAAGCCCCTCTTGACATTTCCAGACTCAATCCGTGATCATGATCTTTGTTGAGACCCTGTTCGCCGCTTAGCGGCGGACGTTTATCAGGGTGACTGCCCGAGGCAGATTGGCATGTGCTGATCTGCCTCTTTTTTTATGTTGTCGCGAGTTGAGAAAGCTCGCCTTCTTCGCGCATGTCGGCGCGTCAATAATAACTCCGGATTGAATACTGGAGAAACGGCGCGTCTGCGACGACTCCGTTCCGGAGAAGGAGACCTCGCTCGGCAAGGCGGCGTGTGAGACCGTCGAATAATTCGTCGACAAGACTGTTTCTCTTTCAGAAGATTACGAAATTTGTTAATTGTCGAGCGATCGTGAACGTCTGACTCCCATATCCATGCCCGGGAATATCTGGAAGCTGTAATTATCGGCAATTTGACGCTCGACCTCTTCGTTGGAGCGTTCATACAATTCCCGAAGAACGAGGCGTCTGAACATGAAGATCTCGTCATAAGGCGGACGACCTTCCTTCGGAGACGACCTGCGAATAGGTCAGAAGGCGTCGAGAATCTTCCCAGGGGAATCATATGGTTGGGGCGGTCAAGCGTGTTGCGTTGCGACGAGACCTTTTCTTCGCGTTCCCTTTCTGAAAAAACGTATGGTCTTTGCGCCTCGGTTCATGACTCATTGTTCGCTTCTGAAATATCGTGAGATTGAGACGCGCTCGAATGTTTTTTCTCGATGGACTTCCACAAAAACTAATACTTCAGACAGAGGTTGTTGAAAATGTCCAGAATAGTTGGTAAGATATTGTCAACGGGGAGGTTTTGTTCCTTCGTTTTTAGCCCCACAATGACAAGAAATCTATCCTTTTATGAGGATCGAGGAGCGAATCGCACATGGAGACTACTCTTTGTCCACACTGTCACGGTGAAAACTCCACTGAGTTCGTCTACTGCCAGTTTTGCGGCAAGCCTATTCATCTCGAAGAGGCGGCGACGCCTGAACAGGAGTCGTCGTTGGAAATATCGCCGCAGGTATCTTCTTCTCAGGACGTCCAGAACGCGCAGGAGTCTCAGGACTCCCCTCCGGACACGTCCGTATATGCGCCATTACCCGAAACCGTAGCGGACGTTATAGCGGAAAACCAAACGGAAAAACTGGCCGCTCAATTTGCCGGCAATCTCGCGTATTCGTCCCCCAAAAGCGCGGTCGGCGCTTTTGCCGACGCTTTTTTGGCGTCAAAGTTTACGGACAAGAAAATGCTTCTTCAGGAAACGGCGCAAAGAAGGATAATTGCGACGGTCGTTTTTTCTTTGGCTGCCTTTATCACGTTCTCATTAATGATGGCGTATCATCGCAACATATATATTTTTGTTCTCGTTTTTGCCGCGCTTGTCGGCGCCTATTTTCTTTTTAGAGGAAGTAACAAAACGCAGTATGGAAAAAGAATAGCCTCCATGCCTCAAACCGATATGGAGAGCATTGTGACGAGTACTTTCGACAGCTTAGTCGATAAAAAAACGAACGACGCCATTCTCGTCGGTATTATGGCAGTTTTTTTCGCGGGGTTCATAGCGCTCTTTTGGTCTCCCCATATGATTTTTGGACAAAAAGAAGGCGAATTCGGTCTTCGATATTATACGTGGGCAATTTGTCCCGAGAAAAATGTTATTCTGCCTGATACGCGCGACGGTAAGCCCGTTAGGGCGATCCGCGCCAATGCGTTTGAGGGGGTGACCAGTATTGAGACAGTAACGCTCCCCAATCAGTTGTACGCAATCCGCGCGCATGCATTCTGCGGCTGTCGCAATTTACGTCAGGTAGTTTTCCCTGACACAATCCGATCCATTGGCAGTTCCGCTTTTCGTGATTGTCCATCTCTAAAACAGGTAACGTTGCCTAAAGAATGCAACGTGAATTCACGAGCGTTCAAAGACAGCGGTACGGAGATTAAAAGGGAATAACATGGTATATATCCATCTTCTCTACGTGCCGACTATGGCATGCAACATGCAGTGCCGTTATTGTTATCTGGACGATCAAACGGTGGATCGGGAAACAGAGCATGCGGCGTTGGATACTCTGTCCTTTGCGGTCGATCGATTTCTAGCCGCAGGGGTCATGCCTTTTAACATTTCACTCCATGGAGGAGAGGCGACGTCGCTTTCCCCGGAGCTTTTCAGGAGTCTTATCAGCTATATTAGCGAATATTACAGCCAACATGCCGAAACAATCCGTACGGCAGGATTTCCATTGGGCAATCCGCATATCAAAACAAATCTCTTCGGCTTGGACAGACATATAGACACGATCCGGGAATTCCAAGTTTCGGTGAGCGGCAGTATCGATCTTCCCTTCTCGTTGCACGACGAATATAGAGTTACAAAGGACGGGAAAGCTACGCTGGAAAAGATTTTGCACAACGTTTCGTTAATGGAAACGATTTCAAACCGCAAAAAGGCGTCTGCCACGATCTTCAAACAGCATTTTCAGCGCATTGATGAAATCGTCTCTGATATCTGGTATTTGCATAAAAACACCTGTCTGGATATGAACGATTTCAATTTCATGATAGGCTTCGAATGCAACAGCCGCGGGCTTCTGACAGCCTTAACGCAGGACGAACAAGTAGAATTTTACCGTCGCATTCGGGAAGCTTTTCAGGGGACGGAACTGAGCCGCGGTCTGGAGGGCCCCTGGTTTGCCGAGTTCGGGCCGAATTACTGTACAAACTGCGACATATGTGGAGAAAAATTTTTCCTGCTTGAACGCAACGGCGATATTTATTCGTGCGTGCGAGGTCAGGGACGGCCGGAATTCTATTTTGGCAATATCTACCGGGATTCCGTAGGACAGATCATAGATCAGGCGATCGGTAAGATTCGCGCGGCGCATCGAGCGCAGGGCTTTGACCCGACCTGCGCAGAATGCGACTATCTTTACCTGTGCAAAACGGGCTGTCCCTTCGTGAAGTGCGTTTATAAAACGCCGAAGAGCTATACCTGCGAGCTTCAAAAGGAGCTTTACGGCGCCTGGGGACTTGGACCGGACAAGAACCGTTCCGAAACCGTTTGCCGCTATCTTTCCGTCGTGCATCCGGATATCATGCAGGATTACGCCCCTGCGCGCATTCCTGTCGGAGCGCCGCCGTTGCGGCAAATCATTCGTGACGATCCGCAATTACGTTACATATATGATCCAGACTGTTTTGTCCTTACTGTGGATGGACAATCATTTTCTCTCCAATCTCAAATCCTGCG
>CACYBR010000553.1 GCA_902772705.1 uncultured Planctomycetota bacterium | reverse complement strand
GCGGCGACGGAGATCGGCGCAAAGGTCGCCTCGCGGACGGTCGCCAGGGTCGCGCCGGAGGCGTCGACTCCGTAGACCTGGAAATCGTAGGATTTGCCGGCGTAGAGACCGGCGACGGTCGCGGTCAGACCGGTAACGCCCCTGACGTAATTGGCCCATGTCGCGCCGCCGTCTTTCGAGATTTTGACGGTGTAAGTCGCGGCGTTGGAGATAGCGTTCCATGTGAGGATCGCCTTGCGCGCGCTTGAGGAGTAATTAAATTCGATCTGAGCGGCGGTCGTGGCAATCGTGAGTTCAACCTCGGCGCCAAGCGAATCGTCGACGCCTTCGGCAACGACCCTGAGGTCGTATTCGGAGAGCGACGGAGTATAGGACAGTAGCCCTCGTGCGGCGACGATTTCGACGTCTCCGTCGCCGGTAATCTGGTACCAGCGAATTCTCGCGCCGCCGTTGGCCGCGGCGGTCAGCGTGAGATTGATCGTGTCGCCTGCGGAATATTCCGCGACGTTTGAAGAGAGCGAAATTGGCGCGAACGTCGCTTCGTAGACGGTCGGAAGGGTCGCGCCGGACGAATCGTTTGCGACGATCTGGAAGTCGTAGGATTTGCCGGCGTAGAGGCCGCTGACGGTCGCGGTCAGGCCGCTTGTTCTGGTATAGCTGGACCACGTTTCGCCGTTGTTTTTCGAGAGTTTCACGGTATAGGAGGTCGCGCCGTCGATCGCGTCCCATGTCAGCGTCGCTTTTCGGGTCGTCGCGTCGTAGGTAAACGCAAGGCTTGACGGCTCGGAGTGTTCGTAAGCGCCAAGGTCGACGTTCGTGTTTTGAACGCGCGGCTTGCCTGCGAGGTCGCGCGCGTTGCGAACGTACGCGTTGTCGCCCTTGTCGAGCGCCTGCGACCCTTCCGCAAGCGTGTAGTCGCCTGCGGCCGCGTCCGTAAAGAGCGGCGAATGCGCGTTGTAAAGATAGGAGACCGCGCCGCTGTTGGACCATGCGACATAGGAGCTCAAAACGCGGTACGCCTCTGCGCTGGCGCCGCTTTGCGCAACGACGTCGCCGCCCGTGTTGACCGCGACGATCGAGTTGTAAATCGCCGCCGTCGCGCCCGCCTGGAGGTAAATCGCGCCGTTGGCGCTTGACGACGCGTTGCCTGTGATCGTGACGTTATAGAGGCTTGTCGTCGCCGTCGAAGCCGAAACGGCGTTGGAGAAGAGCTCGGGCGATTCGTCCAGCGTCGCGAAAGTCGACGTTGCGAACGGCTGACCCGGAATCGCGGAAAGAGGCGACGCCGAGTTGGAGATTGAGCTGATGAAGAGCGTCTGAGACGGATCGACGTTAATGTGGCTTCGCGACGGGTCGCGCGGGGTCGGCTCGTCGTAGAGGCGCGTAACGCACGGATACGTAAAGTCGTTGTTGATCTGATAGATAGTGGCGCTGACCGGTTTCGTGGGATTGATCGCCTGTATTGGGAGGACGTCGAGGAGGAGCGCCTCCTCATAACCGAAGTTTGAGCCTGCGGTGTAGACGACGATGAATTCGTAGTCGCCGTTGTCGAGCTGTTTATAGACGTAAGAATCGCGGGCCAGATCGGCGGCCTGAGTGAATTCGTCGATGGTCGCGTTTTCCAGATGCAGACGATATTCGATTCCCATAATGTAGAAATCGCCGGCGTCCCAGATCTTATTTTCATATTCGGTCCAGTCGAAGTCCTGCAACCAGACCTGAACGGAAAGATTGTCGGAAACGTTGACAATCGAAGGGTCGGGGATTCCGTCGTCAGACGCGTAGCCGAGCACGCGGTTTTTGACGCCCTTGCGATATTGCGCTTCGGTTTCGGCGAACGTCTTGTTCGACAGAATGGCGGCGAGCGTGACGGAGGTTTGTTCCGCGAGCGAGACGGAGAACGAGGTCGAAGCGGAACTCCTTCCGTCAGTTGCGGTTACGGTCACGTTGAGCGCGGAATAGTCGTCTTCCGCGTAGTAGTCGGCGTCGTCGATGAACGTGAAGGTCAGAACGCCGTTGCGGAGCGTAGGAGCGTTCGCGAGTATCACGCTCGAGGTATCGGCGATGGAATAGGAGTAGGCCCAGTCGCCGTCGTTGACGTAGTCGTTAAGGTCGACCGAGATCGTGGAGCCCTTGGAACCGATCTGTTCGGGAATGGCGGACCATGACGGGATGGTCGAAGGCCATGAGAAATCGCCTTCATAGATGGCGGAACCAGAGTCCATGGCGCCGTTGCCGGCAATGAGAGAGTCTTCGACGATCAGCGCGCCTTTGTTGGCGACAGCGCCGCCAGAGGTCATCGCGAGGTTGTTCTTGAGGGTTACGTCGACCAGCGTCAGATTGCCAGCGTTGGCGATAGCGCCGCCATAGTCGGCGACGCCGTTGACGAGCGTAACGTTCTTAAGCGTGACGTCGCCGCTCTTGATCGAGAAGGCGCGCGCGAGGGAGTTGGCGTCAATCGTGAGCCCCTTGTCGGCGGCGACGATTGTGATCGACCCCTTTGTCGAGGAATTGACGTTAATGACGAATTCGTCGGCTTCGGAAGCGAATTGGAGCGAGCCGGAGTCAATCTGAATGACGTCGTCCTCTGGCGTGGCGGCGGCCTGCGCAATCGCCTGCTTGACGGCGTCGACGGAGAGCTCTGCGGAAGAGATCTGAATGACGTTGGCGGCGCCCGCGGCGGCAGTCATGAGCATGTCGGCGGCGAGCAGTTGCCGCTCTTCCAACGCTTCCGTCATGAGTTTTCGTGGCTTCAAGGGAGAGAGCGCGCGTCCACGACGCCTGTCCGCGTTTTGATCCTTAGCGTTAAAGAGCTTGAAAAAAGACGTCATTATAACCACTCCTGTTATCTGATCGGCTTCGGAAATCGCTGTCGCTGACAAGCGGCGCACGCGCGCGACTGTTTTCAAAGGCGTTAAGACTTGATTATCTCGAAGCAAATATTGCGCAGTTCGACTATGAGACGCGCATTTTATCAAACAAGTTTTCTAAAAACAATGAAAAGAGGCCAAAAAGTCCAAAATAAAGGGACCAATCGCGAGAAAGGACGTTGAATTAGAAAGGTTAAACGGAAATCGTTGTTTTCGAAAAAAAGAGGGGTTCTGACGAAGACTCCGGGTTCTGAACAATCAGGGAACGACGTTAACGTTTCATGGATTTAAGCTCTTCCTTGATTTCGTCGGAGACGCGCAGGGAGTCTTGAATCTTGCTCAAAGCCAGGTTGTAGGAGAAGTTGTTGAGCGAGTTATTTTCGAGGTATTTGAACGCGTCGTTGGGAAATTTCGCCATAATCTCGCATACGAGCCACGCAAGCGCCATGTTGACGGTCCGAACGTCGAGATCGCGCTGAGCGACGCGTTCCACACGGTCGAGAACGCGCGCGAGCCAGCCGCGTTCAACATAATATTTGAGCGTCTCGACCAGACCGAAACGCACCGTATAGGGCGCGTCGCTTGCGCACGCTCGCTCGAGATAGTCCCAGAACTCGTCCTTTTCTTCGCGTCTCGGTTTGACAAAGGCGCAGAGCTCGTCGCAGACCGCCCACGAATCAATATAGGGCATGTACGCGTCGAGCAACTCCGCTTTGAGGTCCAGATTCGTCCTGAAACGTCCGAGAACACAGGCGACGGCGATTCGTTCTTCGAGCGCGTCAGGCTTTGCGTTTTTTGGGAGTCGACGTTTGGGAGTCAGAATCGCGCGGAGGAACGCCTCGTCGTCCTGTCGTGGGATCGTTTTGACGATCGCTTTGATTATCGGGACGCGCACGCCCATAACCGGCGACTCGACCTCCTTTGGCAGTCCGGAACGCATAAAGCGCGCATAACCCTTGTCGGCGTATTGTGCGAGGGCTTCGCGGAGCTTGGGGACCGGGTTGGACGTCCAGTCAACTTCTTTGTTCATGAGACTATCCTGACGGAGTAGGGGTAAAAAAAGCCGTTCCGGCCGATCTTCGTGGATCGACGGGAACGGCCTGATCAAGATTCTACGCGTTTTGGAGAACGTTGGCAACCTCCGGGCCGGTCATTTTTCAATCGCGACGCGGTAAAGCGTGACGCTCAACGGGGCGACGGTCGCGCCGGCGTTAAAATTGTCGGCGGTCGATTCGACGATATTGACGCGTTGAGTCGAATCAGGATCGTTGAAAGCGCGCGGATCGGGATCGGCGATTTCGAAGCGCTGAGCTTTGTCGGCGAGCTTGAGTCCGTCAAACTTGAGATCGAGGGAGACAGAATCGCGCGTCGGATTGACGATCGC
The DNA here is from genome assembly GCA_902772705.1 of uncultured Planctomycetota bacterium. GTDB lineage: Bacteria > Planctomycetota > Planctomycetia > Pirellulales > Thermoguttaceae > RUG369. Next base: position 1,122 of record CACYBR010000553.1, on the reverse strand, counting down.
CAGCGTCAGGGTTTTGCCGTCTTCGGTCGTCGCGGCGGCGACGTCGTAGGGACGCGGCGCCTCGACCTTGAGGGGATTAACTCCGTACTGATTTCGGTACAGTTTGAGGACCAGTCCGGTCGTTTCAATCTGGGCGGACGTCTTCGACGTTTTGATAGCGCCGATAACGTTGACCGTTTGAGCATAGTTGGCCATCGCAAAAATATCGCTGTTGCGATAGTATTCATGGAGACCTTCGGCAATTCCGAGCGCGTCGCGCAGGAAGTATCGCGTTCCAAGCTCGCCGAAGACGTGCGGACCGTACCAGTAGTTCCATTCGTCCATCGCGATTTTGATATTCTTACCCTTAAGTTCGGGGAATTCAGCGCGATACTTTCGATGAGCGTCGGCGATTCTTCGTATCGAGTTGGGAACCTGCTCGGCGTGCTCGACGTCGTCGCGACGTTCCTGAACGTAGAAGTGCTCGCTAATCCAGTCCATGTGATCCGCGCATTCGCGCATGATAAGCTCGTCCCATTTGCCGACCGCGCCGACGGAAATGAGCGTCATGTTCGGATCAAACTTTCGGAACGAGTCGACGAATTCGTTGTTCTTAAGCGCGTACTTGTCGGTAGCCATGTGACCGATCTGCCAGTCGCCGAACATTTCGTTTCCGATGCACCAGTACTTTACGCCGTAAGGAGCGACGTGACCGTTGGCGGCGCGAAGCTTTCCCTGCGGGGAGTCCGGGGCGCCGTTGGCGTATTCGAGCTCTTCGAGCGCGGATTCGACCTCGCCTGCGCCGGTGTTGACCGCGACGTCCGGTTCCGTGTTGAGGTATCGGCAGAAGAGGATGAATTCGTCGAGCCCGAAGTCATTGTGTTCAATTCCCTGCCAGGCGGGGTTTTTCCGAGGCGGTCGTCGGTCGCGGTCGCCGACGCCGTCTTTCCAGTTATATCCGCTCACGAAGTTTCCACCGGGCCAGCGATAGATAGGGGCGTTGAGTTCCTTGAGGAGCGCAAGCGTGTCGGAGCGCATACCGTCGATATTGTCGGCAGGCATAAGCGAGACGGCGCCGAGTCTCGAGTCGCCTTTTCCCTGGAACAGAATGGAGAGCGCGCCGAATTCCTTGTCAGCGGCAAG
>CACYBR010000552.1 GCA_902772705.1 uncultured Planctomycetota bacterium | reverse complement strand
CGCAGGCAGATAAACGCAGGCAGATAAAAAAGGGCGTCCGCCGAAACGAACGCCCAGAGAGAAATATCCGTGATTTCACGCAGGATCACGATTTTTTAACGTTGATCCAGTCGGTGTGGAAGGGCCCTTCGCCGGGCTTGTCGACGCGCAGGTAGGTATGGGCTCCGAAATAGTCGCGCTGCGCCTGAATCAGGTTTGCCGGAAGGTTCGCGGAACGATAGGAATCGAAGTAGGTGAGCGCGGTCGCGAAGCCGGGAACGGGGATCCCGAGTTCAAACGCCGTCTTGACGACGTTGCGCCACGCGCCCTGCGCGCTTTCGACGGCGTTCTTGAAGTACGGGTCGAGCAGCAGGTTCTCGAGGTTCGGATCTTTGTCGTACGCGTCCTTAATTCTTTCAAGGAAGACCGCGCGGATGATGCAGCCGCCGCGCCACAGAAGAGCGATGCGTCCGCAGTCGAGCTTCCAGTCGTATTCCTTCGCCGCCGCCTGCATCTGAACAAAGCCCTGCGCGTAGCTGCAGATCTTCGACGCGTACAGCGCCTGCTTGACCTGATCGATAAACTCCTTCCGATCGCCCGTATATTGCCCGGTGGGACCGCTCAGAATCGCGCTCGCGTTGACGCGAGGCTGCTTCATCGCGGAGATCGCGCGCGCGTAGACCGCTTCGGTCACGAGCGTGCTCGGAACGCCAAGATCGAGCGCCAGCTGGCTCATCCATTTGCCCGTCCCCTTTGCGCCCGCGGCGTCCAGGATCAGATCGACGAGCGGCTTGCCCGTCTCGGGATCGTCGACCGTGAAGATATCGCGGGTAATCTCGACGAGGTAGCTGTCGAGCTCCGTCTTGTTCCATTCGGCGAAGACCTCATAGAGTTCCTTGTTCGTGAGTCCGAGGCCGTTCTTGAGGATCCAGTACGCGTCGCTGATGAGCTGCATGTCGCCATATTCGACGCCGTTATGGACCATCTTGACGTAATGGCCCGCGCCTCGCTCGCCGATCCAGTCGCAGCATGGAACGTCCTTATTAGGTCCGACCTTTGCGGAGATCGCCTGGAAGATCGGCTTGACGAGCGGCCACGCTTCCGGGTCGCCGCCGGGCATCATGCTCGGACCGCGTCGCGCGCCTTCCTCGCCTCCGGAAACGCCGGTTCCAATGTATCGGATTCCCAGCGCCTGCAGATACTTTGTGCGGCGCTCGGTGTCCTTGAACTGCGTGTTGCCGCCGTCGATAATGACGTCGCCCTTGTCGAGCAACGGGATCAGTTCGGCAATGACCGCGTCGACCGCCGCCGATTCCGGATAGAGCTTGAGCTCGGGCGCGGGGACCGCGTCCTTCGACTTGATCATGAGCATGATTTTGCGAGGACTCTTGAGCTTGGAGACAAGCTCCGCCAGAGAATGGGCGCCGGTAAGCTTGTCGCCCTTCGCCTGCGCTTCCGGGGTCGCCAGAAAATCGTCGACCTTGCTCGTCGTGCGGTTGAAGACCGCGACGTCGAACCCGTGATCGACCATGTTCAGAACGAGATTCTGCCCCATAACAGCCAGACCCATCAAGCCAATATCGTACTTCTTTTCTGCCATTGTTCCTATTCCCTGCCCCGAGTAGGGGCGCAAAGCCTGCAGACGGTTGGACGACGGTCCAGCGAACGGCGACGGACGCCGGCGCGCCAAGGACCGGAAACGGTATGCCTCTGATTATATGTTTTCCGGAAAGTATTGAAAGGGAACGAGAGCCTCTTTTCAATTCGATTTCAGGATAGTAACGAGGCTTGCGTCTTGACGAGCGCGCGTCGATTTTTTATGATTCAGGCGTTAGAAAAACGCGTTCATTAAGGGCGCGACAACCTTATACGGCGCGGGAACAGCGCAGGAACGAGAGCCATGAAGATTTGCGTCGTGGGAACGGGCAACACGGGCAGCGCGCACGCGGCGATTCTCTCGCGCGCGGGGCACGACGTTACGCTTCTCAAAACGACAGACGCGGGCGCCGAGCATTTTGAGACAATTCAGAAGCGCGGCGGAATCACGCTTTTCGGTCGCGACGGATCCGAGGCGTTCGCGCCGCTGCGACTTGTTACGCGGGACCCGGCGGAGGCTCTTTCGGAGCCGGTCGACGCGCTCTTTGTTCTCATGCAGACGAGCGGACTTGAACGCGCGGCGACGCTTGTCGGTCAATCGCTTTGTCGTGCGCGACTCACGATCGTGGCGCCCGGTTACCTCGGTTCGGTCTACTTCCGGCGCGCGCTCGGAGAACGCTGCGCGATCTACGCGGAAGGGGAGTCTCCCGCGTACGACGCGCGCGTCGAGCGTCCCGGAAGCGTGCGAATCTGCTTTAAGAACGCGCGCAACGCGCTTGGCTTCATGTCGCCGGGGACGACGGAGGACGGGCTCAAACTTGCGGGAAGTCTCGTCGACACGTATCGTTACGCGCGTGCGAACGTCGTTGATTCGGCGCTGCGCAACCCGAATTTGATCCTGCATACGCTCGGTTGCGTGACGTCGGCGTCGCGAATCGAGTTGAGCGGCGGCGAGTTCTGGATGTACCGCGAAGGATTCACGCCGTCGGTGTGGCGCGCGCTCGAACGGCTCGACGCGGAGAAGAAGGCGGTCGTAAGCGCGTTTGGCGGCGCGCCGACGTCGTACCTCGAGGACTGTTCCTTTCGCAACGATCCCGATCAAAGCGCCGATCCGCTCGAAACGTTCAGGAACTATGCGCGATCTGGCGGTCCGAAAGG
>CACYBR010000551.1 GCA_902772705.1 uncultured Planctomycetota bacterium | reverse complement strand
CATGCCGCCGGCGACACGCCCCTTCATGAACCCGATCATCGAGCCCTTTTCGGCAAACGCCGTTTTGCCGAAGCAATCGACGTCGGCAAGAGTCGCCTCATTTGTAAAACCACGAATCCAGTCGGCGGTATGCGCTCCATAAAGATTGGGCGCGGTGGGATCTGAACATTCAATCTCGACATAATCGGGATTGACGGCGGCGGCGCTCTTTGCCTTAAAGTTATGGCAACTCGCACAGTGTTGAGTAAAGAGCGCGGGTCCCGTAAGGAAAGGATCGCTCTTCGTCAATGTCAACGCGCCGGTTTTCGGAATTCCCGTCGGCGCAAAGGCCAACTCGATCGAACGATCGGCCGTGCGCTTCGCGTCTGCAACTCCCGCCTTAAAACCAGCGGAGTGTTCGGACTTCGGCGAGTAATCTGACCAATAAGAAAGATAGGTAAAGTAGCAGATTACAACGAAGAAAACCGTCGAAGCCGCGACTACCAAAATGTGCAACGCTTTGTTGCGTCCAAGAATCGGCGCAATGAAGAAGCACAAGAGAAAAAACGGAGGAACGACGAATATAGCGTAAAACATTCCAATCTTCGAAAAGATCGGAAGCTTGGTCATGTGATATAGCGCGCGAAACGACCATTCCGGTCGGGCGGCGTCATACGAGCTAGAAACGTCGACTGGCCCCGTAAGCTCGGCGCCCAGATAGGATTCTGCCGGAAGAGTCGGAACGCGATTGGCGATCTGCTCTGCCGTCAACGAACGCTGGAAAACCAAAAGCAGGACGGCGGCAAAAACAACAACGCAGGTAATGCCGACAAAGAGAGCGTCTTTGCCCCAGAATGGACTCCGTTCTTTGGAGGCGCAAGCCAGACAGCACTTATGAACGCCGTCAAACCGTTTCTCTTCTCTAAGAAGCTTGCGTGAACGAATATCAAAGAACTTCCAAAGGCAAAGGGCGACAAATCCGCCGCCGCCAAACACACACACATGCAGGAAAAGGAATCGGGTGATGGTCAGAGAACCAAACTGAGGATCGGGTCCCCCGGCAACAATCTGATAAAGAGGAACGCCAATAACGGGTAGTAGCTGAAGGAATGAAACACGCGTTGTCGTTGCAAAATAGCCCGACTGAGACCATGGAAGAAGATCGCCCGTCAAGCAACTACATAGGGACAACAGAAAAATCGTCAACGCGGACCAATAGACGAATTCGCGCGGACGACGATAGGCTCCGTGAAGAAGCAAACACAAAACATAAAAACCGCTGACTCCCACAAATAGCTGAGCAGAGTAATGATGGATACCGCGAACCAGCCACCCGAACGGCAAGACATACTGGATATAGAAAACGCTTTCCCACGCGCTGGTGGCGGAGGAAGAGTAAAACGCCCAGAGGAAAATTCCTGTCAGTCCTTGAAGCAGGAAAAGAAAAACCAAAGCAACAGGCATAAACCGGCAGCAAAATTTTCCAGCGGGTGATTGCATGTTGGCAATCTTCATGAACGCAGTGCAAAAACCGGTTCGTTCGTCAAGCCACTTAACAAATTTCATTTTATACCACTAAAAGCATTAACGTTTTATCATCTAGTTAAAAAGATCGAGCCTGCATTTAACAGGTCCAAGCAGGAAAAAGCCGTTCAGACGGGCTTCTTTTCGGCGGTTCCAAGCTGGAAATTCTGGAACTTCACAAAAACCTTCCCAGACTCGTCAACGCGAGCGTCAAGCGAATCGAGGGAACGTGCGGATTTAGAATTCTCTGGCATAACGCGTTCGCCATTGAGATAGAACGTGTCGCCATGACAAGGACAATAAAACAGGAGTTCGTCCTCGTTTGTCTTCGGATTCTTTGTCACGCCGACTTTCACACGGCATCCTGCATGAGGACATACAGATTGGAAGGCCGCAACGTCAAATGTTCCGTCCTCTTTCTTGTACTTGCTCAGGTATACGACGCCAATCGTCTGGTTAGGAGAGGTGTTCCAGGCGTCGTTTACGTTATCCAAAACCACAAACTGTCGAGGCGTTTCATCGAGCGTTTCGATTGTTGACAATTGGTATTCCTTGCCGGAAAGTCCTTCCTGTTGCAAAGGATAGAGCGCCATACGTGCGCCGGCGTAAACAGGCACGGAAAGCGCGGCAACGCTCATCCCCATACCAACGGCGGAAAGACAAAAGCTACGTCGGGATTGTTCTCCCGCGTTTTGAGCGTCTTCCGGCTGACCCTGACATGAAGTCGCGCAATGACCGCAGCAGGTTTGGCTTTCTTTGGAAGAATCGGACATGTTATGAAGACTCCCTGTTTCGTATTATGTAAACTCGAAAAGCCCGTATGTTCGCGAACAAGAGGATTAAACCAGACGACAAACATTACTTGGCCCTGTTCTCTGAAGCAACGCATGGCGCGCCCCATTCTTGCTCAAATGTGCCAGCGACGTTCAACAATCAACAAACGAACGATTGCGCCTAAAAAAGAACGTCACAGTCCGAACAAAAGAACAACGTCTAAAATCGACTAAACGCCCAAAACGGACATATAAAACGTAACGCCGCATACTACACCATGGTACCTATCGGCAGTCAAAAAGCAAGGACAAAGATGTTAAAATAGGCAAAAAGAAAGCAAATGCAACGACTTTTTCCTGTTCGGTGGAGAGAAAGAAAGGAACAACAAACAGAATTACGAGAGGAAAGGAATAAACAAAAGGCAGTGAAGAAATGAGCGATATTGGACTCGAACCAATGACCTCCAGCTTGTCGAGCTGGCGTTCTAACCAAACTGAACTAATCGCTCAAAACAT
>CACYBR010000550.1 GCA_902772705.1 uncultured Planctomycetota bacterium | reverse complement strand
TTATGGCGAAAGCGGCTGCCGGCCTCGCCGACGATCTGATGAGCACGACGATTCTGGCTTTTCAGGGCAAACTGCTCATGGCGCCCGCGATGAACGCCGTCATGTGGGAGAAGCCCGCCACTCAGCGGAATGTTCGCCAACTTGTAGAAGACGGGGTCACAATGATCGGCCCGGAACAGGGGAGACTGAGTTGCGGAGAGTCGGGCGTCGGGAGAATGTCGTCTCCGGAGAAGATCTTCGAGGCAATAGTCGACGCGTTTGCGAAAATCGAAAAGTCAGAAAGCCTTTGAACGATTGTTGGCTCCCTGGGTTCATGAGAGACGTCGAAGACGGGGATGGCGAAGTCTCTTTGACGTCAAATTACAAAGGAATAATCGGTAGTTTTTCCGAGTCGGCAAGAGTCATGAAAACGAGAAACCTTTCCTCGGGAATGTTAGTTTTTTAGCTTTTTTTTTGAGATTCTTTGTGAATTTAGGAAAAATCAGGACTTCGCCCCCTTGTCAGAAAACGGGGCTGGGTTATATTTCTATCCACGATGCAAATTACCGACGACAAAGAATCGTGGTCGCGCCGCTGACGCTTCTTGACGCGTCATGCGCAGCAACCCTCTCGGCTTCAGGCTCTGAAGGGAATGCGCTTCGAATCTTTGTAACCGACTTTAGTCCTCGTCTTTCGGGTTGACATATAGTCGGCGACTGCATTGTTACTGTATTCGTTAGTAAAAGGCATTCTCAAGCGCAGAAACTGCTGAGAATCAAGGCGTCGGAGACAAGAGGCGAGGAACGTAAGTTCATCGTCGTCCCACCGAGCCTTACGATATTTGTCAACCAGGTTGGAAGAACGGAGATTTAAAGTGTCGACCGCCCAGAACGTTATCAGAATTAGAATGGAAGCGTACGATCACGCGGCTCTTGATCAAAGCGCAATGGAAATCGTGGATACTGCCAAGAGAACCGGCTCGATTGTTCGAGGTCCGATTCCTCTCCCGACTCGAATCGAGAAGTACACCGTTCTTTCCAGCCCGCACGTTGACAAGAAAGCTCGTCAGCAGTTCGAAATTCGGACCCATAAGCGAATCATCGACCTCGTTCAGGCTACCGCCAAGACGATCGACGCGCTCAACAAGCTCAGCCTTCCGGCTGGCGTCGATATCCGCATCAAGGCGACTGCCTCGCAGGTTGGGTCCGCGCGCTGATCTAGGAAATTTTAATACCGTATCGGCCTTCACGAACTTAATCGGGCCGCAATGCGGGGTGAACACTGTCTGAATAAGACGGAAGGATAATAAAGACATGAGTATCGGATTACTTGGTCAGAAACTCGGGATGAGCCAGTTATACACCGAACAGGGAGAAGTGATTCCTGTTACCGTTATTCTGGCGGGACCGTGTAGCGTTTTGCAGGTTAAGACGCTTGAACGCGACGGCTACGAAGCGATTCAGCTTGGCTTCAAGGATAAGCCTCGTCGTCTCGCTCGTCGTAGCGAACGCGGGCACGTCGCCAATATCGACAGCAAGCGTCAGAAGGCTGCGGTTGCGGCTGGCGTCGCGCTTACGAAAAAGGCAGAGTGCGAGCCGAAGCGTTTCATTCGTGAATTCCGCGTTCCGGTCGAGGGCGTTGAGGTTGGTCAGAATTTCGACGTCGACGTCTTCAAGGACGTCATAGCGGTCGACGTTACGGCGAACAGCAAGGGCCGCGGCACGGCGGGCGTCATGAAGCGTCACAACTTCAGCGGCCAACGCATGACGCACGGCGTTAAGAAATGCCATCGCCACCTTGGCGGCACGGGCTGCAGCTCCTATCCGAGCCGCGTTCTCAAGGGTAAGAGAATGGCAGGTCATTATGGAAACGCGCGTTGCACGGTCCGAAATCAGAAGATTGTCGTCGTCGATAAGGAAAACAATCTGCTTGTCATTCGCGGCGCTGTTCCTGGTCCTACCGGCGCTTACGTTTCGATTCGTCCGACCAATAAGTTGCCGGCGCCGAAGCACAATAAGTGGCGACTTGCCTGATCTTGCGTCAGTCGTTTCGCAGCGTTTAAATAACAACAAACAATACAAAACATATTGACAGTAAGATGACGAATTTACCTATCTACGATAAAACGGGCGCGAAGGTCGGCGATTATGCGATCGACCTTGATTCCATCGCCCCGAAGATCAGCAAGCAG
>CACYBR010000549.1 GCA_902772705.1 uncultured Planctomycetota bacterium | reverse complement strand
GTGACGTCGCGAATGAAATATGGAGCTACAACAGCGCCGGATATCTTGAATTCAACGAGTCCGAGCCCCTGACTTCCAATATGATGCGGAACAACAATGTAGATATTTCCACCAAAGGGATTTGCAATCGTAGTCTCAGGTTTTTCGATTGTCTTTTCTATCGTGATCTCTGGATAACGCGTCCACTTCTGTAAGTGCATGATACTGTCAGCGTGCGCGCCGATCCTCACCTTAAAGGGCTTGGGGAATTTTGCAAAAATTTCGGGATCGATTTTAACGGTAATCTTTTCGCCAGGCGCGGCATAAAGACCTGTCGAAGCCCAGTCGGGAACAGCTGTTTTGATCTTCACAGAAACGTCGCTCAGTCGCTTGGCGTCGGAGGGAACGCTTCCGGGAAACTCGGACGACGCCGCTAGAGCGGGCACGTCTTTGGCGTCGGTTACGCCTGCAGCCTGACCGTGAAGATAACGCTCAGTCAGAATTGTAATCACCGAACGTTTGAGGATATCGGCCTTTTTAACAGGATTCTGAGCGCTGGGGATAATTGTATCCGAGAAAGTGTCGGTAAGCTTGTCAACGACGGCGACTTTGTCCGCCGGGAGAAACGGAAGATCAAGAGCAAGGGTTGTGGTAATCTGACGAAAACCGTCATTTCCTGCCTGATTAAGCTGTTCCTGAACTTCTGAACTGTTTTCAGAAAGTTTCTTTATGAGTTCTAACACTTTTGCGCCGTCGGAGAATCGAACCTTCTCGACCGCGTCAGGCGTAACGGCAAATTGCCCCTGTTTGGTTGCAGAGAGCGTACCGGCGGTCCATGCCAGTGAAACTCCATTTTTGGCAAAATTTCTGTTGCCATTGTGATCGCGGATTAGGTCTTTACCGGGATTAAGCTGACTCCAACCCCATCCAAGTCCGCAGGTTATAAAACCTGCTCCGTTTTTGACCTTCGTGAACAGTTCGTCATACTGCTTGTCATTAAGCGAAACGGCTCCTGCCACCAAAACGTCAAAATCTTTCTTCAAATCGTTAACGACTGCCGTTTCAAATCCCTCGTTCTTCAAAAACGACGCGGTCTTCTGATCGTTCAACACTGCGACTTTGACGTCCCCAGGCTTGGAGTCTGTTTTGCCCGCGGCCCAAAAGAGCGCGTTGATAAAGAATTTCTTCGACGATTCCGTTGCGCCAATAGCGTCCGCGCTACAGTAGTCTGTGTGCCCGTAAGCCAGCACGCGCCCCTTTTCTACGAACGCAGCCGAAACGACTGGCGCATAGGTTGCGCCTTCATATTGAGCTAAAACGACGGGAAAGGAACTGTCGTCAAAGGAAACGATCGGACCGGGAACCCCGAAGACCGGAATGGAGTCGACTCCGTTTGTAAGAAACGCAACAGCGTCGTCAGCGTTACTCGCGTTATTTTGCGCGGACGCTGGGGAGACTGGGTGTGTTAACGCGACAACGAGAGTCAAAAAACAAAGCGTGGAACAAACAAATTTCATTCTCAATTTCCATTACAGGGCGGAAAGGGACGCAATTCCCCACTTTCCCCTATATCCTCTTATGAGTTGTATCGGCAAAGATCACGCGTCGACAAATTTGCCAACTTCGTGAGCGTGCGCGTCAAAGCCTGTAAGATATTCAACAATCTCCGGCGAACCATCGGTGAATTCAAAGAAGTAATGCTGGCGAATGTGTTGAAGCATAAAACGCTTTTGCGCTTGCGACAACGTTGTCGGTTCAGCGGCCTTTTCGAGGATTTCCGTCTCACTGCGAACAAGCGCGTTCAAAACGCCACGCCCATGAAGCGCGCGGAAACGCATTCCTCGTAGACGCCGACCTTCGTCTGTGTTCTCTACGTAGCCTTCGACCAGAACATAGGCGCCGACGTCTGGGATACGATCGGGAACGCGCTTGACGGCTTGATAGCCGTTGCCTACGTTGAGGAACCAGCCTTCGTTGGCTTTCCAGTAGGCAATTTCTTTGTCGCTACCGAGGATCACGTAAAGATTATCCTGACGCAGGCGGAGCGTTTTTAGCCCGGGTTCGTCGTTTTCAGGCGTGGGAGACGTGAACTGGACCGACGGTGCAGAAACAGTTGGCTCAGCTGGTTCGATCAGAACGGGGACGCCACATTTGGGACAACGACGAGTTTGACCTCGGAGTTCGTTCTTAGCGTCAAGTTTACTGCCGCAATTTTTACAAATGACACGAATAGCCATAATGTCCTCTTGTCAAATAGTACGCTTCTGGAATCGCGCGTCTTGTCAAAGTCTTACAGAGAAACGAGTTTCGGAAGAGGCGGTAAAGATCAAATCCACACAGCCTCCCGACGTAAGACGGCGCGCGAGACAGAAACGCTTGCTAATATCTCCCTTATTCTACCCATGCGACGTGACTGTTTCAAGCTGTATTAACGTTCATATCCACGTTTCCCGATTCGCCCTGCAGATATGTGGTCTTTCTTTTGCAACAGACCTGCAAACTTTTATCGCGTCGATATAATTGCATTGGCGAGAGGAGGGGTAAAGCCTCGTCAGTTTTTTCCCTTCAACGTCGTATGGGAAATCAGGTTTTAGCAGGTAGTGAGAGAAAAGATGATCATTCCCTATTATTGCGAGGATTATCCGGAAGATCCCCCAGAATACAGACCTGTCAAGAAAACGAAAAATGGAGAAGAAGAGAAGAAATCAACTCCACCTTCAAAGGGTTCCCCTCACAGTGAGAACGAAGAAGCTCAAAAGAGAAGCGATCCTTCAAAAACTTCTAAATAGTTTTTCTTTTTTATGTAACGGTACGTTCGAAACTTGACTTCACTGTTAGACTTGCTAAGTCTTCTTCGTTATTCAAACGGAGTTTTAAAGGGTCGACGCCGCTGAAAGTAGGTTTATAATACGATAAAGAAACGTCCTCTGAAAATAGACCGGGACTAAAACACTCCCCGGTTATAGATAACATTTTCAGAGAATAACATATCCATCGTTATACTATCAAGGTGTTCTCAATGCGTTCCGATGCAATTAAACAAGGCGCGAGTCGTGCCCCTCATCGTGGTCTTTTGCGCGCTTGCGGCGTCTCCGAAAAAGATTTTAAACGCCCATTTATCGCAATTTGCAGCAGTCATGTTGACATTATTCCCGGGCACGTCCATCTTCAGATCGTCGCTGATTTTGTAGCCAAAGCAGTTCGCGACGCGGGCGGCGTTCCTTTCATCTTCAATACGATCGGCGTTTGTGACGGCGTTGCAATGGGACACGACGGAATGAAATATTCCCTCGCCAGCCGCGAAATCATCGCCGACTCTGTTGAAACAATGGTTAACGCTCACAAGTTTGACGGAATGATCTGCATTCCGAACTGTGACAAGATTGTCCCTGGTATGCTCATGGCGGCCGTTCGTTGCAATATTCCAACGATCTTCGCCAGCGGAGGTCCGATGGAGGCGGGACGTACCGACGACAAGAAACCCCTCGATCTAATCTCAATTTTTGCCGCGTCCGCCGGCGAACAGAACGGTCTCGTTTCCGAAAGCGAACTCCTTGACGTTGAACAGCGAAGTTGTCCGACATGCGGTTCCTGCTCCGGCATGTTTACTGCCAATAGTATGAACTGCCTGTGCGAGGCAATTGGTATCGCTTTGCCAACCAACGGCACTCTTCTTGCGACAAGCTCTGATCGCCGCAGACTCTATCGACACGCGGCGCGCCGCATCGTCGAAATGGCGAACATCATGGAGCTTCGCGAAAAGGTGGCTGCCGGCGAATTAACGAAAAAAGAAGCTTCCGTCGTTCGCAAGGTCGTCTATGTCGACGGTAAGCGCACAACAGTCAACCAAAAGATC
>CACYBR010000548.1 GCA_902772705.1 uncultured Planctomycetota bacterium | reverse complement strand
CGCCGCGATCCATTGTTTCTGGTTCTTTTTCATGTCTCCTCCATGTCTCTAAAGCGCAACGCTCAGACGGGCTTTATCTTAACAGCGTACACGTTTGAAAACAATAAAGAGCGGGCGTAAATTTCCACTTTTAAACTGTTTTTTCTTCTAAAAAAGCTCGGCGGTCAGATTATTTCAACAGAAAACAGGCTCAACCAGAGGAGGATCGCATTATGAACGCGCAATACGCAAAACACGCGCAGTTGTGGGAATACGTCGAAGATTGCTACATGGGCGCGGAGCAGATCAAGAACGGACCAAACGCGGAGAACTATCTTCCGCCGCAACCGCTCGAACGCGAGGAATTACGGACCGGACGCGTCGCGTTTGAAGAATCGCGGTACGCGTTTCGACGCAAGGTCGCGTCCTTTGAGAACTTCTTTCGGCCCGTTGTCGACGACGTCGTCGGCCTCATGCAGCGCAACCCGGGTCACGCGCGCTTCGGAGTCGCGGACGACGAAGAGAGCGCGCCGGAGGTTCTGGAGCTTCGCGACTGGGGCAACCGTTATAACGACGGACTGGCTGGGCTCAAGGCGCGTCTGAACTTCGCGCAGATTCTCTATGGTCGCTATGGAATGCTGCTCGACGTCGCGACCGATCCGGAGGGATTGCGCCCGACGTTTCAGATCGTGGAATACTCTCCCCGCAAGCTGCTCGACGGCGAGGTCGACGGACGCGCGGAGACGCCGTTCCGCGCGCTGCGCTGGGCGCTGCTCGACGAATCGACGCAGGTCTTCGATCGAACGAGCAAGGAATGGCGTCGTGAGACGCGCCGGCGCCTCGTCGCGCTCGATGCGAACGGACGTTATTACGCCGCGCGGTTCGTCGGGCCCGACGCGGACGCCCAGTGGCGCGCGTTTGACGTTGAGCGTCCGTACGGTCCGACGGTCGTATACCCGACGTTCAAGGGCGCGACCCTGCCCTTCGTGCCGCTGACCGTCTGCAACGTGGAGCAGCTCGGAATCGAGGAATGGTCGCGACCGCCGTATCTCGACGTCGCGCGGCTCGCCGTCGAGAACTACGTCGTCGACAGCTGGTACAAGATGGGACTGTATTTTCACGCGACCCCGACGCTGGCAGTCTGCAACGCGGCGCGAGAATCGACGAGCGTGCGACTCGGCGGCGTCGTATGGCCACGAAGCGCGGGCGCGACGCCCGTGACGGTCTCGATTCTTGAAACGTCGGGCGCGGGGCTCGCGGAGCTTCGCAACGCGAAAACGGAGCTTCGCGACACGCTTCGGTACACGTCGATCCGCGATCTGGTCGAGCGCGCGGGCGCCAACTCTTCGAGCGAGTCGCTACGAATCCGGACGTCGACGGGGTCGGCGTCAATCGCGGCGGTCGATAAAACGGGAGCGCGCGCGATCGAGGAGCAGCTGTGCTTCGCGTCGCTGTGGTCAGGCGCGACGCTCGACGAGACGCGGCGCCGTATCGCGTATACGCCCGACGTGTCATACCTCGGGGCGGACGTCCAGCTCGACGCGGTCGTGGAGCTGCTCAAGACGAATCAGGAAACGAAGACGCTTTCCGAACGGAGCGCGTACGCGTTCCTTGAGAAGGCCGCGCCCGGCGTGCTGCCCTCCTACGAGGACAACGAGGAACAGAAACAGGAAACAGCAACGTCAGAAGGAGATTACCATGAAGAAAACGACTAAAACGCGCGCGACGGGAACAACGCGCCGGGGTTCGGTCAAAAAGAAGTCGTCCACGTCGTCACGGGGTCGGAGTCCGGTCGTCGCGGCGCGCGAAACGGAGGACGCGGCGCCAGAGGACGCGCGGTCGACGTCGGAGAAGAAAACCGAGCTGCTCGCGGCGCTCGCCGACGCGCTCGGAATCGCGCTCTTCGCGTGCAAACGCGCCAACGTGCGCTATGAGGATTATCTCGCATGGCGCCGCGACGATCCAGATTTCGCGCGCGAAGCCGATCTCGTCGGGGAACGCGCGATTGATTTCGTCGAAGGCAAGGCGTTCGAAGAGATCAAGAAGGGCAACGCGCGCCTCATCCAGTTCTACCTTCAGACGAAGGGCCGCGCGCGCGGCTACGCCAAAGAGTCCGCCCCTCGGGAAGAGTCGCGACCAACCCGGTCGCCGTTGTCGTTTCTGACCGAAGACGAAATGGAATACTGACCGCGCGTACGGCGCTCGTCCGTCAGGCTACATGATCGTCCTCTTAACGTCGTAATACAACGCGTTGTTCTCAATCTCGGGCGCTTCGCCGGCAAACGCCTTCGCGGCGGCTTCGTCGCCGTTGAGTTTCCAGAGAAACCACGCGGTCGCATAGCCGTTGTTCTCGAAGATCGTCGCGTTAAAATCGGCTGCGACTCGGCTTGCAAAGACACGGTCGGCGGGAATCT
>CACYBR010000547.1 GCA_902772705.1 uncultured Planctomycetota bacterium | reverse complement strand
TTTCTGCTCTCTATACTAAAGCGATAAAACAACGACTTTCGATTCCTCGACGACGCGCCTTTAAGTTAAATCGACTCCTCTTATTGTCGTTCGAAAAAAGGCTTGCGTCAACACCCTGCCAATGTGAATAAGCGTTCTATTAGAAAACGATTCCTCTCGGCTTTTGACTCGCGAACGCCGAAAAACGACGTTCGTTCCGAAAACGCCCGACGTCGTCAGTTGTTCGTCGTCGGGCGCGTTCTAAAACCCAAAGCCGCGTTATCGCGCTTACTCTTTCCCGTCGATCAGCACGACGTTGGAGATTTCGTAGCTTCCGCCCTCCCAGCCGTAGAGGCGGAAGCGCGGTTCGTCGGCGAGATTGGCGAGAATCTGGTCGTTCGTAATCGTCGTCGAAATCGCTTCGACGCCGTCGACATAGCCGGTCAGCTTCGCGCCTTCGCGGACGAGCTTAAGGCGATAGGTTTTACCGGGCTCCCAAGTCGGCGTCGACGACTCGGCGAGGATGATGCGCAAGCCGTTGTTTTCGTAAGCGACGAAACGCGCGCCGTCTTTGTTGAACTCGAACTGAACGGAACGCAGCGACTCCGGCGCGTCCGACGAGCCGAGGAAGATAAACGCGTAGGCAAGTTCGCCGAAGCTTCGGAAATCCATCTCGAGCGAGCAATTGTCGCCTACCGCGCGTTCGATCGTCGGGAACGTTTCATGATAAAGTTGAGGACGAACCGCGCCGTATCGGAACACGACGTCGGAGGAGCGTTTGCTCGAGACAAACTTCTCAAACTCCTCGATGGGCGCGCTCCGCGCATAGAGGTAGTTCTTGTTCTCGGTCGCGGAATATTC
Organism: uncultured Planctomycetota bacterium; assembly: GCA_902772705.1. Taxonomy (GTDB): domain Bacteria; phylum Planctomycetota; class Planctomycetia; order Pirellulales; family Thermoguttaceae; genus RUG369. The sequence continues at coordinate 1,338 of CACYBR010000547.1, read as the reverse complement.
GCACGAGGTCGCCCAAAGACGACCGCCCGCGACGGAAATCGCCCACGCGTCCGCAGTCGTTCCCCCGTCCCGCTTCGGATTCGCGCCGTCGTTGCAACCGAGCGACCCGGGCACGACGCGCCACGCTTCCGGGTTCGCGCCGTCGTTCAGATCGATCTCATATACGCGCTGGAGCCCGTTCGGGTCGTTGAGCCACGGAATCTGCCACGTCGAATAGTATCCCTTGTCGCCGAGCGTAAACCCGCCGCCCCCCTCTTCCTGGTTTCTCACGAACATCGGCGCGTGACAAATCGTGTCGTAGGAAATTTCAGTCGTCAGATCTTTGACGACGAGTCCGCGAACGTCCATGTCGATCGATCCGTGGTTCCAGACGACGAGATAATCCTGCGTCTTCGCTCTGGGATAGATGCGAACGCAGTTTGCGCGACCGCCAGTAACCTTGTCGTCCGGATATTGGGGATAATCCCGCCACAGAGGGAACGGTTTGGCCCATGGTCCGGCGAAACTGTCGGTCGTCGAACGCTGAATGTAGGTCGCGCCTACGCGCCAGTCGGCAAAACCGTTGGTTCCGTCGACCGAGGAGAACAAAATGCACGGAACGCCGTCGAGATCGCGGAACACGAAGGGATCGCCGGAATACGTCTGACCTTCCAGAAGATCGACGACGAGTCCGAGCGACTCCCAGGCGTCGGCGCCCGGCGCTTTCTTATAGCCGTAAATTCTTGAATACGAGCCTCCGCGTCCGCCTCCGTACTGCTCGTCGACCGAATAGAACGCGCAGAAGATATAGAGCGTTCCGTCCGCGTCCGCAATCACGGACGAGTTGTTCTGCGGCGCGCAAAGAGGATCGAATTTCTCGCCCGACCCAATCGTCACGATCTCCGGCTCGGACCATTGAATCGAACAAACAGGTCCGTTGGTTCGCGACTCGCGGAAGGGCGCGCGGTCCTCCGCGAGGTTATGCGCTCCCTGGAACTGCACCCCCGCGACCAGTCCGCTCGCGAGGTTCGGCTCGCAGGATTCAACGACGATCGAGACGGGATCGCCCTTTTTCAGCGCGATCGGCGCGACGGCGCGGCGAAATTCGCGCCCCACGTCGAGCGGAGGGAACGTCTGCGGATTGGACCACGCCGGACGCGTATGATACAGGAGCGGACGTTTAAACGCCGGAATCGAGACCGTTCTGCCAACGCGCTCGCCGCGAACAAAGAGCGCCGCGACGATCGGAGCCTCGCGCGGCGGGACGCAGTTCGCAAGTCGAAGATAAAAGCCGCTCACCGTCGCGTCCGCGTCCGCCGTCCACTCGAGAACGGTCGCGCCCGGCGCGACGTCCTTCGC
>CACYBR010000546.1 GCA_902772705.1 uncultured Planctomycetota bacterium | reverse complement strand
TGGAGAAGGCGCGGTTCGACGATCTCGCGCATGGACTTTTCATCCCAGAAGTCGATCCCCATCGTCATGACGGAGAAATTCGGAAGATCGACGATCGAACCCGGTCCGTATGCCCATAAAACTTGACTCGGACGAATTTGACCGACTCTGACTTTATTATCGCGCGCGTCGTCGGCGGCGTCATGGCGGTGTTCAACCATTTTTGGAGTCTCCCTGAGCGTCGTCTTTTTTATCGGATTTTTCAGTTTTTTTCTGGTTCATCGTCCATGAACGATTTTCAAAGTCTTCGGATTTGTCGAGGATTAGCCCGAGTTCTGGCTCGACCTCTCGCATAGAGAGTCCGACCGTTCCGTGATTCCACGGTTTGACGCCGGGCTTATGGACGAGTCCTTTGAGGTTGCTACTTCGCAGCGTTTTTTCGTAGCCGAGTCTCGAATTTGGATCGTTTGCGGCTTTTTCCCATTCGTCGAGTCGCTGGCTGACGCCCGAGCGCGCTAATTCGCCTCGATCCTTCCCGGCGATGCGTTCGGCGCGAGCGCCGATCGATTCGAGAAGTTCTTCGGCGCGTTTGCGAACGCTATGATCGCGCATGTTTTCAGCGTCTTCGTTGTCGCTGAGCCGGGCTTCCGCCGCGCGAAGGAGTCCGATCATGACGCCGGTTAGACCTCGGTCAAGCGCGCGCGGCGCGAACGGCGTGACCGATTGCGCTTCGACGAACTTATAGAAGGTCGAATGGAACTGCTCGAAGGTTTCGTAATGCGAGAAGTCGCGAGGGCGACTCCACGTGAAGAGCGTGAAGACGAGACCGGGGTATTTGCGTCCGACGCGGCTTGTCGCCTGAATATATTCCGCGGCGTTTTTCGGCTGGTTGTTGACGAGCATGAGTCCGAGCCGCTGAACGTCGACGCCGACGGAAAACATATTTGTTGCAAGGACGACGTCGACGGCGTCCTGAAGAACGTGGGGTTCGGCGTCGGGATTGAACTCGACGGCGAGACTTTCGAGCTTGTCGGGAACCTCGGCGCTGGCGACGCGCGAGGTGAGTTCTTCAAGGCAATACAAATAACGCTGCGCGATTCCAGGGTAGGGGTCGTGGGTCTTTTGAACCTTTCGCGCGAGCGTTCGCACATTGTCTTCCACGATGCGTCGGGCGCCGCCGAGTTCACGCAGGGAACTGAAATAGCCGACAAGCGTCATGTAGGGGTCGGCGAGCTTGCCGAAGCGATTGAAGAGAAAGCGCGCCCCCGTAACGAGGTGCGCGTAGACGCGAACCGCCGACGCCTGCTGAGTCGTTCCCGGCGAGCAGATTCCGACGTACCGTCTGCCGTTGCAGTCCTTTCCCGTTTTCTGTCGGGAGAAGTAATTGTCGGCCACGTCGAGTCCGTTCGGGGGGAAGATTTTCACGTCGCGTTCAAATACGCAGTCGCCTTGTTCATTTGCGCGTCGCGTCGTGGCGGTCGACGCGACGATTTTGGGGCGAATCTTCACGCCGTCGAGTTCCCACGAGCATAGTTCGTCGATCGCAGATTCGTAAAGACCGACGACCGTGCCGAGAGGACCGCTAATGAGGTGGAATTCGTCTTGAATGATCAGGTCGGGGGGACGGATCGCTTTGACGCGGTTGATCTTCGCTGAGGCGAGACCTTTTCTCGGGTTCGCAGGGTGCGATTGACCGCAGTCGCACCCGGGCCAGCAGAGTCCGTGGCGTTCGCATTCGCGTTCGACTTTGCCGAAGAGGTTTCGGGACGCGTTTTCCCACGCGAGTTTGGCGAACTTATCGACGGTCGCTATGAGCATGCTCGGGGGACGCCGATAGATTTCCTCGTCGACGACGACGACGGGAAGACCTTTCTTTTCAGCCGTGAAGTCGCATCTGCCGTCGGCGCAGCCGCAATTGAGGACGGTTCGAAGAACTTCCGTGTCGACCCTGACGTCGCGACCAGATTTGATTTCTCCACCGCACCATGGACAGCGCGGAAGTTGCGCGGGGGTCGCGCGATAAGAACGTCCGAGTCTTCTCGCTTCGCTAATCGCCTCTTCACATTGCGCCGTCTTGTTTGGCGTCGTCTTCTGACCGACCCACAGCCCGAGAGTGAAGGGCGTGTCTTTCCAGATTTCGGGGTTTTGGCGACGTTTGACCTCCATCGCGCAAATAAGCGTCGCGGCGCGTTGGAACTGCTGGAGCGTCAGAAGACGGAGCGTGTAGCGCATGACGACGGTCAGCCCGCGATCAGCGTCGAGACCGCCTAAGTCGCCCTGACGACGGCGAATCGCCATTGCGAAGGCGGCGAGACCGAGGTACGCTTCCGTTTTTCCGCCGCCCGTGGGGAACCATAGCAGGTCGGCGGCGCCGTGAACCTCCGAACGGTCGCGATGACGCGGGTCGACGAGGGACGGCAGCGCGAGGAGAATGAACGCGAGCTGAAAGGGACGCCATTTGTGATTTTGGGGGGCGTCGTAGTCTTCGGGGCGAACTTTGCGTCTTCTTTCGCGACTGCGTTTGTCATCGTCGAACTCGTTGGCACGGGCGGCGGCGTAGAGCGTGTGAACGCGTTGATCCGCCATGACGTCGTTCATGAATCGGAACGCAAGGAGCGCCTCGGCGTTCTCGCGGAGCGTCGCGATACCTTCGACGAGGCGCGTTTGCGTTTCGCGGAGGCGAGCGACGACCCTTTGGGCGATTGTTTTGAAATTATGGGCGTCGCAGAGTCGGCTTGCCGGATCGTCGATCTTGAGCGCCTGCTCTTCGATCCAGCGGAGATAATCGCGCGCGAACTCGTCGAGTTTTGAGAAGAGTTGCTTTTCGTCGGCTTCGGCAAGCCAGCGCATGTCGAGGGCTCCCGCCGCTCGGCTTTCGGTCGTTGGAAGATCGCAGCTCGGGAGGAAGGTCGTCGAGATTTCGACGGCGCGATTAGGCGTTTCCCGTGAGGGAACGGCGTGGACGGAGACGTTGTGACCGACGGCGAATTCGTAATGATCGCGGTAGATCATATCGAGTTCGTCTTCCTCCGGGTCTAGAGATTGGACTCCGTTTCGGCTTCGCGCGAGGGAACGGCTCTGGAAAATTGGCGCGGCGTCGACGGCGCGCGCCGTGAGCTTCGCCTGAAAAATCCAGTTCTTGTCCTTCTTGCTTTTGAGGGGCGCCTGCTGGTTGAGGAGAAAGACGGAGACGAGGCGCAGACCTTCCGGGAGCGGCTTCGTTACGCGTCCGTTGACGACGATTCCGGGATAATCATCGTCGACGGAACGTTCTTGGAGAACTCCGCCGGTTTTCGGGATTGAGAGTCGAATCTTGCCGCCGCGAGGGAAGCGCTTCCAGCACAGGCTTGGTCCGTCGCCGGGGAGCCATCCTTCCCGAGGAACGCGCTCGTAAGCGCCCCAACTCGCGGAGATTTCGATTTCGGAAACGTCCGTTCCGACGCAGAAGGTCATTCCGATCGACGAGGGCGTCAGGGACGCGCGTTGCGCGGCGCCGATTGTGTCCTCCTCGTCGTCGCGTTCTTCGTCGTATCCTCTGGCGAACTTATTCGCGCCGTCGTTGGCGACGCGTTCCTCCGACTCTTGGACGTCGACGCGGTCGTTCGGATACGCAGTCTTGCCGCCGTCGTCCTCCTCGTCGTCTTCGACTTGATCCGGTTCGGAATCGGGGTCGAGGGAGGAATCGTGGGGCGCGAGACGTCCGAGGAGATAGCGGTCGCGAACGCGCTGGTCGACGATCTCTTCCTCCTCGCCCCCGGCGGGACCGAGGAGGTTGAGTTCGACGATTCGGCAGAGGAGGTCGCGGACGTAAGCGCGGCATTGGGTTTCGTCGAGGAGCTTTTTATCGCGCCGGTTCTCGTCGAAACGTGGGAGTTTCCAATAGTCGAGCGCTCCGGCGGCGCACAGGACTTTGGCGAGGTCGAACTTGTCGAAGCGTTCGACGGGGTCTTTGAAGAGTCTTGGATCGCGCGCCGTTTCGATGGGGACGGGCTTCTCGAAGTCGAGCGCGCGGTCGAAATAATAGCGCATGAGGCGCGTTCCGTCGGGCGCGACCTCGTCATGGTGGAGACAGATTCGGCGAACGCCGAGGATTTCTTCGCGCTCGCGGTTTGCAAAGAGA
>CACYBR010000545.1 GCA_902772705.1 uncultured Planctomycetota bacterium | reverse complement strand
TGGAGCGCCGTCAAGGGCGCGACGGACTCCGTCTACGTTCCGACGCTCAACGACGCGGGATATTGCTTCAAGGTCGTCGCGACGGGCTTCGGGGCGTTTGCCGGTTCGATCGTCGAAGCGCAAACGTCCGATTTCGTGGCGACGACGCTTGAGACGCCGACGGCGGCGTTCGTCGCGAGCGGTCCGAACTATGCGATCGTTTCGTGGGGCGCGATAGCGCGCGCGTCTCGGTACGCGATTTCGTATCGTCCGGTCGGTTCGGAGGAAGCGTGGACGACGCTGACCTTTGCGAAGAACGCGCCTGAAGTAATCGTCGAGGGGGACGTCCTCGCGTATCGCGTCGAAGGCCTTGCCGCGAACACCGGCTATGAGTTCACGGTCCAGGCGCGTGGCAACAACACGAGCCTCGTGCATTCCGAGAAGTCGGAGCCTGTCGTCGGCGTTACGACGGACGACTCGATCCTGCTTGACGGAGTTCTGGGCGATTATGAAGCGGGCGGCGTTCTTACGGCGACGCTGGACACGAAGGACGCGTCTGCGAGCTATCAGTGGTACAGCCTCGGAGCGAACGGCGAATGGGGCGAGATAGCGGGCGCGAACTCAGCGAGTTACCAGACGACGTCTGCGGACGTCGGCAAGCGCTTTATGGTCGTCGCGACCGCAGACGGAAACGACGGGTATACGGGCGACGACTTCGCGGCGTCGGAGACGGTCGTGTGGACGCGGCTCGCCTCGCCGCAGATTCGGCTCGATTCGACGACGGAGAACTCGATTACGATCGCATGGCCGACGGTCGCGAACGCGACCGGCTACGTGATCGCCGCGCGCGTCGTCGGCGAGGAATCCTGGGAGGTTTCGCCGGAGTTCGACGCGGACGAAACGTCGTGCACGCTTGAGGAACTCGAGCCGGGACGGACGTACGAGGTCAGGGTTATGGCGGTCGGGGACGGCGACGTCTACGCCAGCTCGGAATACAGCGCGTCGGTTACGGCGCGACCGGGCGACGCGGTCGCCGGCGACATATCCGTGAGCTACGACGCCGCGACGCGTCAGGCGACGCTCGAATGGGACGCGATTGACGGCGCGGCGAAGTATCAGGTCAAGATTTCGAAGGACGGGGGCGCGACGTGGTCGACGTACAAGTCGAATCTTACGGCGACCGGCACGGTTGTGAACGGGGTCTATGTCGGCAAGACGTACGGATATCGCGTCTATGGTTTCGATTCGACGGGTAAGACGCTCGACGATTATCTTGAGCGAACGTTCGCGCCGTTCTCGCTGACGTCGACCGTAACCGCTTACGCGCCGGGCGACACGCTTTCCGTGACGCTTACGCCGGCGGACGCGTCCGCAGACGTTCGATGGTACAACCTCACGAGCGGCGGCTACGTCGAGATTCCGGAGGCGGCGGGTCAGTTGACATACGCGCCGTCGAGCGCAACGAGCGTCGTCAAGGTCGTCGCGACGGGCGCAGGCGACTCGCTGGGCGCTTCTGCGACGCTGACGTTTGCGCCCGAGTCTCTCGGTTCCGTCTCGCTCACGCGATATACCTATACGGAGGACGCGCATCAGGCGCTGGTCAAGTGGCCGAAGATAGAGGGCGCGGCGTTCTATACGCTCGAATTCTCGCAGGACGGCGGCGAAACGTGGAAGGTTTATCAGAAGAACTTCAAGAACAACTACAAGGGCGTGAACAACGTCTACCCCGGCAAGTCGTACGATTTCCGCGTTACGGCGCTCGACGCTTCGAAACAGCCGCTCTGCCCGGTCTATATCGAGGGAACGTTCGCGCCGATGATTGTTACGAGTCCTGCGGAGAACTACAACGCGGGCGTTCCGATCACGCTCACGAAGATCGGGACGGAGAACGCGACGGCGACGATCAAGTGGTATCAGGTCACGGCGAACGGCGACGTAGAGATCAAATCCGCGCGCAATCAGCTCAGCTATACGCCGACAAGCGCGGAATATGATTTGAAGGTCGTCTCGACGGGGACCGGCGACTCGCTCAAGAGCAACTACGAGCTCGTAATCAAAGCGCAAAGCGAGATCGCTTTCGCGTTCGATTACAACGCGTCGACGCGCAAGGCGGAAGCGACGTGGGACGCGATCGCAGGCGCGACGAGCTACGTCGTGAAGATCAGCAAGGACGGAGGCGCGAGCTGGACGACGTACAAGTCGGGACTGACGACGCCGGAGGTTACGGTCAGCGGGCTCTATTCCGGCAAGACGTACGGTTTCCGCGTTCTGGGTCAGAAGTCGAACGAGGACGGTACGAAGTCGACAATCGCGACGTACCAGACGACGTTCTCCCCCGGCGCGAGCTCGACCTCTGTGCTTGACGACGTTTTCGCGGACTATTTCGAGGACGAGCTCTTTGACGAGGAATACGTCGAGTTCTGAGCCCGGTTTGTTCTGACCCGTGCCTGCCGGCGCTGAGTCGAAGCTGAGAAAACCGGCGATTTCCCAAAATTCAGGGGAATCGCCGGTTTTGTTTTGAGGTTGTCTTTTCTCCGGAGCCCGGTCTCCTGCGTTGAGCGTCACGCCGTCTCAGAAATGTTCCAGACTTGCCCGCAGCGCCGCCGAACAATGCGACTGCGACGTCGGAAGTTCCCAAGCTTTTTCGCGGCGCGTTCCGAAAATAAAAACGTCGTCTCCAACGCCAGGCGGGTTGGAAACGACGTTTTTTTTGCGCGAGATTCGAGTCCGTTATTGCTGTTTCGGTTCCTTGACGCGCTCGTCTTCGAGTCGCCGGGTCTGTTCGGCGCGTTCGCAGACGCCGCAGGCGCTTTAAAAAACGGGAGACAGTCGACCGGTAAAACGCGCGGCGGATCCAACGCCAAAATTCACGCCGTCGTCCGCAATTCCGTCTCAGCCGTCGCGTCGTCCTTATCGGCAGGCAGTTCGCGCGCCGCACCGCAAGATTGAACGCTCGTCAGGAGCGTCGCGGGGAGGCGTTGTCCGCCAGGCTCAAGCCTACTAACGGACAACGCCCGTGAAGGCGATCGTACGCGAAATTGGCGTCGTCAATTGCGGGCGGATCACTGTCGCGCCTCCTGAGAAGAATCGGCTTGAACCTAGGGATTACGGTAAAGAGTCGTATAAACAACGCAGCGAAGCGGGACGTTTTTTT
>CACYBR010000544.1 GCA_902772705.1 uncultured Planctomycetota bacterium | reverse complement strand
GCTTTTCCCGCGCCGGAGCCGTCTGGTTTCGGCGCCGTCATATGGTACGCGTCGCACGTCGTTCCGTAACCGACGATCTCGCCGAAGATCTTCGCGCCGCGCGCCTTCGCTCGCTCATATTCCTCAAGCACGAGCGCGCCCGCGCCTTCCGCCGGAACGAAACCGCCGCGGCGTTTATCGAACGGCAACGACGCCTCTGAAGGATTGTCCGTCGTCGCAAGCGCCTTCATCGCGTTGAAGCCAGCAAGCCCGACCTCGACGATCGGCGCCTCGCAACCTCCCGTAACGACAACGTCGGCGTAACCGTGACGAATCGCACGGGTCGCTTCTCCGATCGCGTGGGAGCCGGACGCGCACGCCGTAACCGCGGGTATCGCCTGTCCAAGGAATCCGTAACGAATCGCAATGGCGCCCGCGGGCATATTGGCGATCATCATGGGAACGAAGAAGGGCGAGACGCGTCGCGCGCCTTTTTCGACGAGCTTGCGACAGTTAGCCTCGGTAGTTTCGAAGCCTCCGATACCGGTTCCGAAATAGACGGCCGCGCGATAAGGATCGACGGTTCCGACGACGCCGCTCTGTTCGACGGCCTCGACGGCGGCGGCGAGCGCAAACTGCCCGCTGCGATCGGTATGGCTCGCGTCTTTGGGCGACTGGGTCTTCTCGGGATCAAAGTCTTTGACTTCTCCCGCGAGCGACGACCGGAGATTGACGGGATCAAATCGCGTGATGCGATCGATACCGTTTTTGCCGGCGAGCAGATTATTCCAAAACGCTTCGACGCCGACGCCGACCGGAGAAACGGCGCCCATGCCGGTAATAACGACCCGACGATTCATCTGTAGTCTATCCTTTCGTTTCGGTCAGATATTTTTCGCGCCGTAAAGACGACCGGGGCGTCATTCCGTAGCTTCGTCGATCGCGGCGACAATATCGCCCACGGTTTTAAGTTTCCTTGCCTGTTCAATCTCGACGCCGAGCTTGTCCTCGAGCTCCATGAGGAGCTCGGCGGCGTCGAGGGAGTCGATTCCCAGGGTCAGCAGCTCGTCTTCCAGCGTGATCTTCGACGCGTCCAGACCCAGACGCTGCGCCAACCCACGCGTGACCAATTGGAACGAATCCATCATGATAACGTCATCTCCGTTCATTTTAAACTGAATTTCGCCAAAACGGAACCGTCAACCGCGTCGTAGCGCGGCAAATTCCATTTTTGTGGTTATCAGTGTTAACCATTCTTTTAGTATATCAGACGCCAGCGTGGCGTCAAGCAATACCAGCAGAAGACAAACGCGGCAAACGGTCGCTTCAAGGGGCGTTTTTGCGCAAGAACAGAAACCTCCGGCGGCGAGAGCGAGAGTCAGACGGATCATGAGGAACAAGAGTCGCTCGAACGTCGGCGGCGTTGTTCCGGCGAGGTCCCCGCGCCTTGTTTGAAGACCTCGACGCGGGAAGAGAAACGCGGAGGGTTTCAGAGAGGACAGGTTGACTTCATGAGGTCGGTTTGCGAAATCAGGAAGCCGAAGGAAACGCAGCGCGTTCGCTGGAAAGACGACAAAGCCAGACGGAGTCCCAGTCCGACGTCGGGAATCGACGAAGCCGCTGACGAAAGGGACGACCGTGAACGACGGTTTTGACGTTCGTATATTACGGCGCGCACGACTCAGATCGCTCCCGAAAACGCCAGAGAAACGGCGAGGACGCCGCCTATAACAAACATCAGCGACGTTACGAGCCTGAGCGAAAGAACAAACGTGGATTGTAATGGTTTAAAGTTCCACAGGATAAGAGAGAGCGCCAGCGCGCCGACGAAGAGAAGAATCGAAAAAATACCGACCGGCGCCAGAGCTGCTCCCGTAATTTTCCACGTTGAGTTCAGACCTCCTTCCGCAAGGAAGAGACCGTCGACTCCGAGGAAAAAGAGGAACGGACAAATAATCGCGCCCGCGAGCGCAAAGACCCAGGGATATTTTCGTTCATTCATGGCGTTCTGCCCCTCATACGCGCTATTCTGTTATCCGCAGACT
>CACYBR010000543.1 GCA_902772705.1 uncultured Planctomycetota bacterium | reverse complement strand
TTCGTCGACTCCGTCCAAAATAATAAAGCGCGTTCCGAACATGATCGGGACGCGCCTTTTTTACGTCGAGCGTTGAACACTCTATTTCGTCAGTTCGATCTGACCGATCTTATACCGCCGCTGGCCGTCCTCGTTGGGGAGCGGAAGCGCATAGACAGGCGTGCCGTCGCGCGTTCCGACGCTGATATAGACGTCGTAGACGCCGGGCTTCGTCGTCGGAGCGACGTGACCGACGCGGAACCTCGCAGAGCGTTCGACCTGTGGCGCATGACCCGGCGCGCCGACCGGCAGCTCGCGCACGTCGTAGGACTCGTCGGAGAGAAGCGAGACAATCCCGCCCTTGTCGTCTTTGAGCGTGATCGCGACGAACCCGCCGTCGTAGCACGGGGCGACTCCGAGATTCTGCAACGTCCATTCGACGTTGAAGAAGGAATCAATCTTGACCGTCTTCGGGAAAGCGACTCGCGACGGCAGGATACGATAGCCCAGCCTCAGATTGATCTTGCGGACCGTGTCGGCGAGACGCTCCCATTCGACTTCGGGCCACCAGTGAATCGACATATACGACGCATGATACGCTTCGACCGACTCGATCAGTTTCTCGTCGTTCCAGAAGCCGCGTTCGACGGAGCCGAGCAGATGCTCGTGTTCAAGAATGACGGGCATGGTCGGCCAGAATTTCTGCGCCATCTCGGCGTGGAACCACGCGCGGTCGCCTCCTTGAACGAGGATGCTGTCGTCGCGCAGCGAGACGCCGTTTTCAAACGCGTAGTCCGTCTCCGGGAACGAATCGCCCTGACGCTCGGCGCCCGCCACGTCGTCGCTTATGCACAGCTGAACGTTCGGGAAATATTTTTTGTGCAGATCGATATGATTCTTAACGACGGCAAGCGTCCGTTCCGGCTCCATTCGCGACGACGACGGGTTCCCCCAGAAACCAAGCGTCGAGTGCCCTTCGCCCCACATTCCGTAGGTTCCGACGTCGATAAACGCGACGTTCGGATTGTCGCCGTAACGCTTCCCCGCCGCTTTGAGGAAGTTCTCCAGTTTTTCAAGGTATATCGGGTCGTCAAAGACCGGATCGACGCAGATCCCGTCCTCGATCACGCCCTTCCCCCACGTGTAGCGTTCGCCTTTGGCGCCCGCGTCGAAGACCCACTTCGGCGTGGCGTATTCCATCCAGTTCTCCGACGTCGTGAAGCGAAACGCGACTTTCTTGCCCTTCGCGATCCATCGTTGCGCCGGCGTGTCGACAATAGCCCAGTTAAAGACGCCCTCCTCCGGTTCAATATACGCCCAGGGGAGCCGCAGATAGACGGTCGAGCACCCTTCGAACCAGTCGAGCGAGTCGGACGGCTCCAAATGGCTTCCGTAGTTCGTCGGAATGTTAGAATAAAAATGGCAAGTCCATCCCATTCCGGGATTAACGAGCGCGCGCCCGTCGTCCGTCAGATTGACGACAACCTGATCCGACGCGGCTTCCTGAGCGAGCCCGGGGGCGTGCTGCGCGGTCAACGCGACGCACACGACGGCGAGCGCCCAAAACGTCAAACGTTTTATCTTCATGGCAAAGTCCTTGACAGGGTCCGGCTCCGGCGAAAGTCGGACCACGATGAAACAAAAGAGAAGTAGCCGATGAAAGCTATTTCACGACGACTTCGTACCAGATCGTTTTAAACTCGGGGCCAATCGTAAAGACGGCGGAGCCGTTCTGATCGGCGACGTCGAGCTTCCTGCCGCGGTCTCCCGCGTTGTCAAGCGCGTAAACCTCGACGTTTTCCGCATGAATGGAATCGAGCGTTATGGTTGCGGGAACGCCTTCGCAGAGAACCGGCGCTTTGCCGTTGGAGCCGCCATACGCGGACGCGGTCGTAATCGCGTTGTCGCCGACCTCCTTAAACACCGCGTCCGTATTGCGCATGTCGCCGGTCGCCGTGAGCAGGTAAGAACCACGAGAAAGCTTGCCGTCCTTACGATCAGAGTCGGAGAGGTTCTTCGCCTTGACGAGCGAGACGGTCGCCCACCCGAGATTCGTCTTGCCGATATCGAGCTTGACCGCGTCGAACTGGCAGACGCCGGTCACAAAGCCGGAAAAGACCTTGCTCCGCGCCGTATCGACGACAAAGCGACCGCGACCCTCCTGCTGGAAGTTCCATTTAACCTCCCCGTATTCATTGACAATCTCTTTCTTATCGGGTCCGCCGAGCTCGTCCGGCAGGTCGTTCCAGCCGGTTACGCGCTTCGCGCCAAGTACGGCGGCGTTCTTTTCAAGCTTAAGATCAGAGAGCTCGACGCCGGAATAGACCGCCAGCGAAAGCGATTTGTCAAGGTTGAGTCCTCTTGCAAGAGACCGGTGATAGTCGTGAAGAAGCCCCTTCATGACGTCGATCTCTTCCTGCTCGGTAAACGAGGGCGCATAGATATATTTACCCGGACCCGATTGGACGTCGCCGCGCACGAACATGCCGTAGCATGCCGGCAGGTGCGCCATTTTGGTCTGGTTCGCGCACATGTCGAAGAAGGACGTCGCCATATCGCGCTCGAACTGATCGCCGTGCGACCATGCAAACTGGAACGTCGCGGACCAATCCTGAAACGCGGCGACTGCGGCGAGCATGACGTTGCCTTCCGCCGCGTAGAAGTTCGGATACGGATGATCGTATTCGCTGCAGGTAAAGGGCTTGCCGAGAACGCGAAGCGACGCAAGATTCGACAGCGTTCCGTTTACCGGATTATTGGCAAGGCAGGTGTTGGTCACGTACCAGTCGCTCTGATCCCAGGCTTTATGGGGGAACGTCGGATGGTTCCAGTACGCGTGAATATCGCAGTAATCGAGCCTGCCCTGATTGTACCAGAAGCCGTACTGAAGCTGCGTGCCCGTCACGACGGACTTCAGTCCCAGACTCTTGACGTACGCGTACATCTCCTGCCAGTATGAATTCTCGAGATCGTGGAGAAACTGCGAGAAGTCGGCGAGCGCCGCGGCGGTCGCGACGTTCGAGCCGCCCGAACCTTTCAGCGTGGGAATCTCGTTCTTCTCAAGCTTAAGCCCCGGATCGACTCCAACGTCGCCCCCCTCGCGGAACGAAACCTCCGCAAGTTCGACGACGTCGCCGCCGTTAAAGCCGCTGAAGGACACGCGTACGGAGTCGTCGGTCACGGGAGATATGAACGTGTATTTAAACTCCTGCCATTGCGTTCCGACTGTTACTTTTTCAGAGAGTCCCGCCGCGCCCCACGGATCGTGATCCTCTTTGACCCCGATATTGAACGAACACTCCTTATCGGAGCGGAGCTTGAACGCGAGCTGATACGGCTTGCCCGACTCTACTCGGAGTTTCGCGCAGTGGAACTGAGGGCGCCAGGGAACCTCGCCGAGTTGGGCGATCTCCACGCGAAGCGCGGGCGTCTCCAGCCGCGCTTCCTCTGCGGACAGAATTTTCCATTCGCACCGCGATTGGGCGTCAAGCTCAAGCCTCCAGTTCTGTTTGCCGTTGAACGCGAAATCCTTCGTAAAATCGCCGTCGATCATCTCGTCGCCGAAGGGATAGCTCCGGCAGTCCCACGCGTCCCGCAGCTCCTGCGTCGACGCGTACTTCTTGCTCAGCCATTCGTTCCAAAGTCTCTGGAATTCGCCCGCGTAAGGCTCAGGAAGCGTGTCCAGCTGACCCCATGACCAACTCGCGACCACGGAATTCTCATTATTGATCTCGACGACCGCGACCCCGGGATCGTCGACGTACGCCTTGCCCGTATACGGATTGACGTGCGTGAGCAGATCCTTCGCGTATTTCTTCTGCAACTCGATCATTCTGCGATCGAAATTGTCGACGCCCTTGTTCTGAGTCGGGAGTTTGTCGGCGTTTTCAAAGCCGTCCTTCTCTTTAAAAGCGCGCGAAACATGGAGGTTGATATTGACGTAGATTCCACGCTCTTCGAGACGGCTGATGAGATAATCGAGCTTTTCGAGCTGGTCCGGGTCTATCTCCGTCGTACCCTTCTCAAAGTTCTTGCCCCAAATATCGCGCGAATCCATATGGTGCAGACGCACGACGCCGATTCCGAAGCGGGAAAGCGTCTCCGCGAGCCGATCCGCTTTCTCATGACTGCAAAAGTTCGCTGAAAAGCATGTGTTCGTGCCCATCAGCCGCGTCTTGCCCGAAGACGTGTAGAAGTCGCCTCTGTTGTTCGCAATGAACCCGTGCGAGCCCGCCGCGTCGAGGGACGCGCCGTCCCACGCGCGTACGTTTGTGATATTGTCAGGGGCGCCCTTCTCGATCAGGAAGGGAAACATCGTTTCCGAGTCGTCGGCGAACGCGGAAAGAG
>CACYBR010000542.1 GCA_902772705.1 uncultured Planctomycetota bacterium | reverse complement strand
AGTCCTGATTTCGTCGAAACAGTGATCGGCGGTTCCGAAGACGCCGTTCAAAAAGTCGTCGTACTCCCTCTTGACGGCGTCATCGAATCTGACTCCGCCGACGGCTCCTCATTCTGGACGAAGGCGCTCAAGGACGTCAAAGAAGACGCCGACGTCAAAGCGCTCGTTCTGCGCATCGACTCGCCTGGCGGCACGGTCTCTGGCAGCGCCTACTATCATCGCCTTATCAAACAACTCAAAGAGGAGAAGAAAATTCCGATTGTCGTAAGCATGGGCGACATGACGTGCAGCGGCGGCTACTATATCTCCATGGCGGCGGACGAACTCGTCGCCGAACCGTCGACCTGGACGGGCTCGATCGGCGTCATCTGCTCCCTCGTTAACGCCGCAGAGCTGTGCAAGAAAGTCGGCGTCAGCTCCAACGCGATAACGAGCGGCCCGATGAAGGGCATGGGAAGCGTCATGAAGGAACCGACCGAGGAAGAGAACGCCGTCTGGCAGGCGCTCGTCGACGATTCTTACGAGCAGTTCCTCTCCGTCGTCCGCGACGGGCGCCCCTGGTTCCGCGCCGAAGACGTCGAAGACGAAAACGAACGCGCTAAGGTCGCGGCTGAACGCGACGCGGAACTGCGAAAAATCGCCGACGGTCGCGTATACTCCGCCAATCAGGCGTTAGAACGACGGCTGATTGATAAGATCGGCTATCTCGACGACACAATCGACGTCGCTATTGAGCGCGCGAAGCTGAACAAGGACGCCGTCCGCGTCGTCGTTTACAAGGAACCCGACAGTCTCCTCTCCGCGCTCGGCGTCGATGCGAAAGCAAAGAAAGAGCCTCTCGAAAAGGCGGTCGACGCCGTCGGGACCATTTCAACGCCCAAAGCTTATTATCTTTGTCCAAACGCGCTTCCTCTCTGAATGAAACGCTAAATACAAAAAGCTTTCTTCCAACAAGACGGTCGATTGTTATAATGACTCTCCCCAGCTTCCAGCTCGGGGAGAGTTTTGCGTTTGGTCGTCGACATGTTCCCACACGACGACGACGCTCACATAGATAATTTGACAATCTATTGACAGAATATCGACAATAATTCAGAATTAAATCCCAATGTTAAATTTTAACGATTAAAACGACATTGAGAGTTTACAATCGAAAAAATCGTAAAAAACTGAATTTGACAACTCCCCTTTCGCCGATAGAATGAGGGGGAATTGTGACGTTTATGCGGCAAGCGTCAATTATCCCGAAATTTACGTCGTCCGCCTAACCGGTATAATCGCAACAACACTTGCTTTTATAAAAACAAGTGTTTTACATATAATCAACAAAATCGGAACAACGTCGGCCGATTTTCGACCGGCGTTCGGAACGCTTCATAATCAATGACCCAGACGCGAAACGCACAGCTTGAATCCCAGCTCTCTCGAGCGCTGCGCGAAAAAATCGGCGATCAGCGTTATCAGACGTGGTTCGTCACGACCGGCGTGCGTCTTGAAATGCGCGACGACGCGCTCGTCGTTAAGGTCAAAAAAGATTTCTACGCGGAATTCATCCGCTCGACGTTCGGGTCCTATCTTCAGAAGATTGTCGGCGAGACTCTTGGCGTCGATCGTCCTGTTCTCTACGAGATTTCAGGCTCAGCTCTTCTGGAGTCCGTTCAGGATGGGAGCCCTCTCTCTGAAGCGTCCGTCGATGGTCGCTCTTCGCTCCCTCAGCCCTCGCTCCTTCCATTTCCGCCGCAAAATTCGGAGACAAAGATCCTCGCTCGGCAGTCCGCGCCGAATTCGTTTTCCGAGCTGGCGCAGGCGCCTGCGCAACCGCCCAAACGAAAACGCGGTCGTCCAAGAAAAAATTCGTTGCCGAACGTGCAGGCCGCAATCGCGTCTCGCGCCCCGGCGAACGCTATTATCAACGTGGATCCTTTCACGGAAACAGACGCCGCGCCCTTCGCGCCCCCTGTTACCCCTGTCCAGTCGCCTGCGGATTATTATGACGCCGCTTATGCCAATCGTCTGTTCGCTCCTGGTGGAAACGACGCGCCCGCGACCTTCGTCCCGATCGTCGCGCCGACGGGTTATTCGCCAACGACAGACTATCGGCCCGCCGACTCCTCTGCCCTCGTCCCAGGACTTGCGCCAGACGCGCCGCCCAAACGGAAACGCGGTCGTCCAAGAAAAAATTCGCTCCCTGCCGCGTCTGTCGCGCAGTCTGCCGAGTCCCCTCGTGCGATTTCCTTCGCCGAAGCCTACAACGGCGCTCTTTTTCAGGCGCAGAACGCGAACGCCGGCGCTGCGAACGTTTCAGACCTCTCCGCCGCTGAGCGAGCCTCTCTTACCGTCGGCGACTTCGGCGACCTGCCCGAACCGCCAGTGCAGCCCGCGCCTCGTAAACGCGGACGACCAAAGGGCTCGACCAATCGTCGCCCCCAAACCTCTGACGAAGCCGTCCGCGACCAGAACGAAGTCTCGCGCGACGCCAACGGCTACAACATCGTTCTGGCGCCAAAGGACAATAAACCGCGCATCAAGGCGGACGACTCTGGGCGGCGGTCCTTCGCGTCGCTCCGATCTTTTGTCGTCGGTCCGTCCAACAGCATGGCGTATAAAATCATGGAACTGCTCCTTCTTGAGCCGTCCAAAATGAGCCCGTTCTACGTCTGCGGACCCACCAGCGTTGGCAAGTCGCACCTACTCGAGGGCATGTGCGACGCGTATTCCAGAAAGCCGGAGTTCGCGTCGCGTCCTCCGCTCTACATGACCGCCGAGCAGTTCACGACGGCGTTCATCCGCAGTATTCAGGGCGGCGCGCCTTTTCGCGATCGTTTTCGAAACATTTCGCTCTTTGCGCTCGACGATCTTCATTTCCTCGAGGGCAAGAAGTCCACGCAGACCGAGCTTATCTATGTGCTCGATTTCCTGCGCAATCGCGGGGTTCAGGTCGTTATCTCGGGCAATCGTCCGCTTCGCGACATTATCGATCTTCGCGAGGAACTCGTCACGCGCGTCGAGGTCGGCGTCTTTGGCATGATTTCGCCGCCGGAACGCGAAACGCTTGCCGTCATTCTTCAGCGGCTCGCCTATGAACGCGGGATTTTTGTGCCAGAAGACGTCGGGCGTTACGTCGTCTCACGCTTTGCGACTCACGCTCGCGAACTCTCGGGCGCCCTCAATCGTCTGTATGTGGCCCATCTGGCGACAGGCGCGCCAATCACGGTAGACCTTGCGCGTCAGGCGCTGGCAGATTTGGCGACCGTCGGATATCGCAATATCCGTCTGGAAGACGTCGAGCGCGTCGTTCTGGAGGCGTTTTCTCTCGAACCCAACGCGTTAAAATCTTCTTCGCGCGCTAAAAGAAACGCAGATCCCCGCGCAATTGCAATGTGGCTCGCGCGTAAGCATACGCGCGCGGCCCTTGCGGAAATCGGCTCCTATTTCGGCGGTCGTCGACATTCGGCAGTCCTGTCCGCGCAGAAAAAAGTCGACGGTTGGCTCAGCGAGAACGCCGCCGTCTCGAGCGTTGACAATCCGGAGACGCCCGTCGCGGAAATCATCAAATCGCTTGAACGTTCTCTTTCGCTTTCGCCACGCTGAGCGCCGATCAAGTGGGAGTCCCGCCGGTGGAGACTGTCGGACGGTCGTTTTCTTCCTGAACAGGGCGAAATCGGAAACGTCCCGTTACTTCCTTTTTCCAGAACAAAAACAAGAAGAGCGCGCCAGAACAATCGCTCCGGCGCGCTCTTTTTATCTCAGACTCAAGCAGAAGTTCGAAATTCAGTTGAACGGATCTTCTTCGTCGCCACTGTCGGCAAAGGGATCTTCCTCGTCGTCAGAATCAGCGTCAGGGGCGGCGTCATTTCCGCCAAAGGGATCGTCGTCTTCGTCGGCAGACTCGTCGGCGCTACTCGCTTTGTCGGCGCTGAAGGGATCGTCGTCGGACGTTTCAAAATCCGCGTCCTCGTCGGAAGAGGCGTCTGACTTGGAAGTTTCGTCCTCGACTGCGTTAGCGTCGCTCTTATAGAGTTCCGCCGTAATCCGGTCGTTGACCGTCTGACAGGATTCGCGATGCTTGACAGGCTCAACCTGTTGCGTTTCATGCAGACACTGAATCAGACCGTCGGCGGTCACGATGTAGACGCGGTCGGTCCACTGATTGAAAACCTGAAATTTGGAATTGCCAATGTCAAGAGTCTTGACGCGCCGACCCGTTTCGCGATTCAGAATTGCCAAACGATTAAGCGTGTCGATCGTATAGAGGCGAGAAGCGGAAGAGGCGACGGTGCGAACGATCTCCTGCGCGCGCCAGGCCTCTTTGCCGTCGCGAAGCGCGACCGCAAAGTAATCCCCGTTATCCGTTGGAATGAACGCGTGGTCGCCAAACGCGGCTATGCGTTCGGAAATCGGCTTGTCGGTAAGGTAAGTCCAGCGAAGGAGCCCCGT
>CACYBR010000541.1 GCA_902772705.1 uncultured Planctomycetota bacterium | reverse complement strand
TCTCGGAACCGCTCACAATCGACGCGAGGGGAAGACTCTTTCCGAACGCGATCGAACGACTCGCCGACGCCGCGCTTCAGGAGGGCGTCTGGATCGCCGCCGAACCTCAGTCGGAATCCTCTCAGAAACGCGACAAACAGCGCATGAAGTCGGTCCTCGCGAAGCTGGCGCGACTCGGAGGCTCCGAGGCGGCGCTCGTCTTCCCCAGCGCGGAGCTCGCGCGCGTCGCCGTTCTCCAAAATCTCGACGCGGATGGAAAGGAGCTCGTCGTCGCACGACGCGACTTCTACGAACGCGAGAACGGCGAACGACTCGAACGCGTTTTCGACCTCTTTCCGCGTCTACGCCGCCTCGAAATCGGAGCCTGCAACGCCGTCGACTACAACGATTACGACCGCGCCTGCTCCGACGCGACCGGGCTCGTCTGGCGTTCATACTGCCGCTGGTCCCCCGAGGGGCGCGTCGTAACCGACGGCGAGCTCGCAAGACTGCGCGCCGCGCAAAACCGGGATTTCCTCATTCTCGCCGACGTGGAATTCGCGCCTCTCGTCGATCTCGCGCAATATTTCGACGGAGCCGTCCCGTCGGTCGCCGACCGCATTAAGGGCGGCGCCGATCTCGTTCTCTGCGACGGCGCGCAGCTCGTCGGCGGTCCAAGCTGCGGGCTCCTTTTCGGGTCCAAATCAGCGCTCGAAAGAATCAAAGAAACGCCGATCTGCAATCTCTGCCGGCTTGACCGCGCGACCCTGGGGGTCCTCGCCAAAACGCTCGAACTTTACGACGATCCGGAAGTCGCGCTCGCGTCGATTCCCGTGTTGCGTATTCTCACGGCGTCGCCCGCCAACCTTGAGAGCCGCGCCCAGCGTCTCGCCGCGCTCCTCGCGACCTTTCGTCCGATCCTGACCGCGCGCGTCGTCGAGGGTCGCTCCCTTCTGTGCGCCAACGCCGCGTTCGGAACGTTTCCGACCCGCCTCGTTGAGATCAGGCCTCGCGACGCCAACGCCGCCGAGCTTGCCGCGACGCTCGAAAAGGCGTCTCCAAGACTCCTCGCGCGATGGACCCGCGACGCCGTCCTCTTCGATATGCGCACGCTCCCGCCAGAGCAGGACCTCGTGGTCGCCGAGCTCTTCGAGAGGATTGAAAACGACGACGCTCCTGAAGGCTAACCGGTTGACCTTGACGGACCGCGCGCGTTTCGCTAACCTTTCAAGCGTCGCCGGCGGCGCGCGTCGCCGGCTCTGTTTCGTTCGTCATTCGAGGTCTCGCCATGAGCAAACGTCTGCAAACCGCCGCGATATTCGCGCTCGTCTCGGTCTGCTCATGCGTCTTCTTTCTTGCGATGGGGCGCGACTCGATCCTCTATCGCGCCGGCGCCGTTGAATCGCCCAGAAAATCCACGGTCAAACTACGCGAGCCTGCGACCGTCGTCGTCGCCCCGCGCGTGACGCAGAGCGTCAAGCTCGCAGAAACGCGCGAGACGCCTGAAGCCGACCGCGAACGCTCCTTCTATAACCAGGGCGCCGGCAAAACGTCCGCCGCCGACCCCGCCGGCGCGACGCCCGACGTCTTTCCTGTCGCCTCGCCTGACGCGCGCGAAATCGTCGACCCGCGATATTCCGTCTGGGCGCGATTTCCCGCTGGAAGCTGGTCCCGACGGCGCGCCGAGAGCACGAGCGTCGAAAACGGCAAAAGGATCCAGAGCGCGACAGAAACGCGTTTTCTGCTAAAAAGCGTCGATTATGAAAAAAAACGCTACGTCCTGCAGTGCGACACGACGATCAAGATGGGCGACGTCGATTTCCCAAAACGCACCGAACTCGTTGAATACAACTTCTGGGATATGATCGCCGACGACGATGAACGCGAGGAGGACGCCGGCGCGGCGAATCTTATGATCGGCTCGCGCGTCGTCCCATGCCGCGTGCGTCGCGTTATTCGCGAATCGGACCGCGTACGCGAGGTCACGACCATCTGGTTTTCACCCGTCGTCGCGCCTTACGTGCTACAGCGCGAAACCACGCGCAAACCGCTCGATTCGAACGCAAAGGAGCCCGCCGTCCGCGAACTCTACGTCGTTCAGAGCGCCGCCGTCGACTCGCCGGCGAACCCCGCCCCCGTCGCAAGCGAGGCGCTCTTCTCACGGCATGACGGTTCGAGCGAAACGACCGGAACCTCGCTACGTTCCACCGCCATTCCCGGCGCCGTCGTGCGCGAATCGGACTCCGAATCCGGCCCGGGCGACGAGGAATCCCTCTATCAGACAAAAACGACGCTCCTCGATTATTACGTCGCTCCGTAACCACGCGCCGCGTCCTCTTTCAACCGGCGACCATTTTCTTCTCTCCCCGTTCGCGCACCCGCAAACGCCTCACAACGCGACCTCTCTCTTTCCCGTCGACTCAACGTCGACCCCCTCCAACCGTCGCGACCTCTTTTGCTGAAAGTAAAACCGCCGCAGACTGAAGCAATCTGCGGCGGTCGTCAGAGGTCAGTAATTCGGCGCCCGACGATTACAACGCGCGCGTCGCGCCGGGTCGTGTCGACCATGTCAAAACTCTTCGAAGAGCTCCTCTTCAAAGTAGTCGGCGAAGAACTCGTCAAGCAGCGCGCTCGAGTCGCTCGTCGGCGTGAACGTCAGTTCGAGGTAATCGCCAACCTGCGCGCCCGAATCGAATCCGTAGACCT
>CACYBR010000540.1 GCA_902772705.1 uncultured Planctomycetota bacterium | reverse complement strand
TGTATCCTGTCCGAAATCGCGCAAGAATGAACGCCGTCAGGTTCCCCGGCGATTGCCGTACCATACCAGCTGCATCCGCGGACAATATCGGTATCCGCGCTGCGACGCGAAAGACATGATCCATTCGGCTTTCGCGTTCATATCCGCGACCTCGAACGCCATCGGCATGAGGTACACCCGTTCTGGGCGCGCTATCTCGAGCGACTTGAGATACTCCTCGACCTCGAGAAGATCCTCGGGCTCGTCCACCACAAACTTCAGCTGGTAGGGATACGTCTCGATGAGCTTGCGCACGATCTCTGGTCGTTTACGGTTCGTCTCATGCAGTCGCACGTCCTTGTCGGTCGCGCCCCAGGGATACGAGTTCGAAAGTTTGGGGCTGATCGACATCAGGTCGCACGCGACCGGAAGCTCAAGGGTCCCCGCCGTCTCGATCGTGATCTTAAGCCCGAGCCCCGAGAGAATGCGCGAAAGCGGGATGAGCTCCGAATTGAGCATCGGCTCGCCGCCCGTAAGGACTACGTGCCGGGTATTGTACTGCATGACGCGTTCGACGACCTCCTCCACGGAGAGCGTCTCGCCCTCTTCGCTCTTCCACGACGCGTACGTCGTGTCGCAGAATCCGCAACGAAGGTTGCAACCGATCGTGCGCACGAACGTCGAGACGACGCCCGTCCACATGCCTTCTCCCTGTTTCGACTGGAAGATTTCCGCAATTCGCATGATCCCAATCCCTGTCCGCCTGCGGTCCCGTCCCAAAAGAAAAACGAGCCGACGCGAGAGACGTCGTCGTACGCTCGCGTCGGCGCGTCAATAAACGCGCGTGCGCCATTCGCCTATTACGGGCGCGCCCCGTAAGGATTCTGGTTCTCTTCCCATTCCTGACGCGCCAATCCCGCCGCGCCAATATAGCCCGCCGCGTTGCCGAGCGTCGCATAGCCGATGCGGAGCCGTTCCGCAAGATGCAGGAAGATGCGGCTCCGAACCTCTTCGTCGACCGACTTCAGGAAGAGCCGGCCCGTCTCCGTCTCGTTGCCGCCAAAGGTCATCGCGCCGCCCAAAAGCATGCACGACGGATCGAGCGTATGGATCAGCGACACCATGCCGTAGGCGAGATAACGCGCCGTCTCTTTGACGATCCGGATCGCGAGCTCGTCCCCCTTCTCCGCCTCTTCAAAGACCATCTTCGGAACTTCGTCGTTCCGGTTGCGACCACGCACGCGTTCGGTAAGGCTCGTCTTGAACTCCGCCTCCACGTATTCGATCGTCCGGTTCGCGACTCCCGTCGCGCTCGCGTACGCCTCAAGGTGACCGCGCTGGCCGCACTTGCACCATCGCGCGTTCTCCGACGTGTCGATCAGAATATGACCCGACTCGCCTCCGTGGCTGTGCGTCCCGTTCCAGACGTGGCCGTTCAGAACGATTCCGCAGCCTACGCCCGTCCCGAGCGTCAGCAGGATGAGCCCTTCTTCGCCCTTGCCCGCGCCGACCCAGTATTCCGCGAAGCCCGCCGCGGGTCCGTCGTGCGCGAACGTTACCGGCAGCCCGCTGTACGTCGCGAGCTTGTCGCGGATCGGGAAGAAGTCCCAGCCGGGGAGGTTCGAAGGACGAACGAGCGAGCCGCTCGGAAGGTCCATCGTCCCGGGCGAACCGAGGCCGACTCGCGCGATATTTTCCGGCTTGAGGCCCGCCTTCGCGATCGCTTCGTGGACCGCCGCCGCCATGCGTTGCGTCGCGTCGTCCGCGCCGCGCTCGACGTACGTCGGCGTCGACACGTACGCAAGCGTCTCGCCTACGTCGTTGAGAACGCCTACCTTGATATTCGTGCCGCCAAGGTCTATTCCTACAAAATTCTTATTATCATCTTGGGCCATTAGCAACGCTCCATGACGTTAACGACAAGGGAAGCGATTCGTCCGCGCGCTTCGCCTTCTTACTCTCGCTTGGATTTTTCAAAAAAAAGCCGTTACCACAAACGCCGAATACCATGCCGGCGCCGACGTTTTCACGACGGTTCGACTCCAAGCCGACTTTACCCAATTATACTTTTCCGAAAGCCGTTGTAAACAGAATTCCGTTTTTTCTTACAAATTATCCAACCCCTGTAACGAGGCGGTTCTGCGGCGGCAATATTCGCAGTTCCCGGCGATTAAAACCCGGTTCGAAAAGAGTCCGTTCTAAAGCGCGCGACCTGACCCGCCTGCTAACGTCTTCAACGACCGCCCCTCGAAATACGGTTCACCGCGAGAAATTGAAGGCGTCAAATCCGGAGGTTTCAACGACGTCCCCGCGCTCCCGCCCCATGCGCGGCAAACGCGGGAAAAGACGTCAGGAAGAATACCCGCCCCTTTATCCGCGCTCGCCGATCCGAAAACCTGCCCCGCGTTTCTGGACGCCGTTCGACGCCGCGTCTATAATTTCTGGAAAAGGACGGGCGACGTCGTCCGCGAACGTCGTCGGACGCGCGCCCGAAACGTCTCAGACGGAGGAGGTTTAATCGTAAAATGAAAATGAAAGCGTCTTTTGGAACTGCGTTGATTCTAGCGCTGGCGGCGTGCGCCGTCGTCGTCTCGTCGTTCGGCGCCGCCGCGGTCGCCGACGACGGTCTATACGCGACCGCGCAGCCGGTCAAGCCGTCGCCCGACTGGATCGTCGCGCTCCCGGCCGCTCAGGACCCGGCGACGCGGCAGCTCGTCGTCGTCGCTGGAATGGGGCTCGACAAGTCGACCGCCTCCGTCTCGATGCACGAGCGCGGAGAGGACGGAAAATGGCGCCAGCTCCTCTCGACTCCGGGCTACGTCGGGCTCAACGGAATGTGCCCCGCCGACAAACGCGTCGAAGGGAACAAAAAGACCCCTATCGGCGTCTTCCGCGTCGGCAAGGCGTTCGGGATCGAGGACGACCCGGGCTGCCCGATCCCTTACGTCAAGGTTACCGACGACCTGTACTGGTCGGGAGACCACAAAAAAGGAATGCGTTACAACGAGCTGGTCAGCATTAAGGACTATCCGACCCTCGACACGGGCAACAGCGAGCATCTGATCGAATACGAGTATCCTTATCGATACTGCCTCGATATTGGCTTTAACGCGGACTGCGTCGTCGGCCGCGGCTCGGCGATCTTCTTCCACTGCCTCGGCGACGCGCGACCCTACACGTCGGGCTGCGTCGCGATTCCGGAGAACAAGATGAAGCTCGTCATGCAGAAGATCCAGGAGGGCTGCGTCTTCGTCGTCGACACGCTGGAGAATCTCGGCGGCTCCATCTGACGCGCCGCGCGTTATCGCGTCAGCGTCGGCTCGATCCAGATCGAATGGCCGCGCGTTCGTCAAGCGCCGCGAAACTCTTTCCGCCGCGCCCGTTGAAACGCACGCCCCTTTCGGGTAGAATACCGTCGTATATTATCGGGGGCAACCGCGGCGCCCCGGTCCCGATCCGAACGACTGGAAGCATGACGACGACAAACGCAAATACGAACCG
>CACYBR010000539.1 GCA_902772705.1 uncultured Planctomycetota bacterium | reverse complement strand
TTGCGCTGGTAATCGCGCGCCTCCGAGACGAGCGCGCGTCGCTTCTCCGGCGGCAGCTCGCGATCCTCAGAGCGGAGCGAGACCACGATCGGACGACGCGTCGCCGACGGCTCCACCGCCTCGTATCGGAACGCCTTGTACGCGTTTTTGACTCGTTGTAAAAGCTTCATCGCAAATCAACCCTGAAGACCCTCGACGAGACGCCGGCGAGCTCGTTCATGAGCGTCAGCTCCTCGCGTTCGAGTTGCGTCAATTCTTTAACGAGATCGGCGCGTGGTATTTTCTCGGAAACGCCGTCGATCGAAATCTCCGAGAGCGACGACGGGTCCGCAAGCGCGTCGCGCAAAACCGTTATCCTCGCTCGCACGCTTGCGAGTCGTTCCTGGCATATTTCGCGATCCATCTTGTCCTTTTTCCTGTTGATTGACGGTTCTTTTATATGATTGCCAAAAAGGAGCGATCACGTCGGTCAATTCGGCGACTTTTTTGCGCGTTTTCCCGTTTTTTTATCAACCAAAACCGAGCGCCGAGAGGTTCGCGGTCTGGTAAACCTGCTCGACGTAAACCGCCTGGATTCCCACATCCTCCGAGCCCAGCGCCCACAAATACTCCCAGCCGAGCTTGGGCACCGCGACCCCCTGAACGTTGAGGACGACGTTCGGCGACGCCGCGAAAGAATACGTCATCTCCCAGTAGTAGTCCTTTATGCCGTCGGAGGTCTCGCGGGAGCGTAGCGCGCTCGACGTGATCCCGTTGAACAGGATCGTCCCCGCCTCGCATCCGTAGAACGGCAGACGATTCACGCACCCGACGTACGGCACGATCTTGTTGAGGAACTTGCCAAAATTCGCCACGAACCCCGCCGGCGTGCGCGCCGTCACGTCAAACACAATCGACGGCGACACAATGTCGACCCCGTCGAAGCCCTCGCCGTTCCAGCCAATGCCGCCGCTGAAATCGGGCGCGGGACCGCTGATCGGATAGCGCCGCGTCGCGTAGCTGACCTCGACGTGACGCGTCCCGCCTGCCGTCGCGAAACTCGATATGAACGGAAAATAGCTGAACTGCCCCGTCTCGTCCCCTGAATCGCCGCCGCCGGCGCCATCCGACGCGTCGTACGACTCCGAGCCGGCGCCGTCCGTCGCCGTCGGAAACGACCAGCGAACGCGTCCGCGAAAGAGTCGCGAAAGACTGTCCGGCTCTTCCGTGAGCTCGATCCCGCCTTCCGCGATCGGATTGCCCCACGGGTCTGTCGCATGTCGCGACGAGACAAACTGGAAAAACACAAACGCCGCCGCGAAATAATTGCCCGGTTGATCAACCGCCTCGACCGTCCATTCCCGCTCGCTCTCCGTCGGGATCCCGAACGATCCGCGCGTCGTCGCCGAATTGACCGACGTGACGCGATACGTCACGCCGTCTGATCCCTGTTTCGAATAAATTTCAGCGTCCATCTTTCGCTCCATCAACCAAAAACCGCCGCGCCTATGTTTCTCGCGATTTCCGCAAGATAACGCGTCTGTTTGCGCGACTCGTCGTACATTTTCTTGTCGGTCGAGATGCGATTTGTCAGCGACGCGGCCTGCCACGCGTCGAAGGAGCCGCCGACGCTCTTGATCCCGCGCTCGACGCTTTTCTGCGCTTCGATGACGCCGCTGTACTTGTCCTGCGCCTCGCCGAGCTTGCCAAGCGCCGCGGCGATCTGCTCCGTGTCGCCGGAGTCCTGCGCGTTCCGGAGCTCCACGATCGCCGACCGCACGCCCTCCTCCGCGATCGCGACCTTCTCGATCGGCGATCCGTACTTCATGATCGTCTCAGAAATCTGAGACGAGAGTCGTTCGTCCTTCGCCTTCTGCTCCGACGCCGCCTTCGCCTGCTCGTCGTCGCGCTCCTTCTCGACCGCCGCGACCGCCTCTTTCTTGCGTTCGATCGCCGCGTCCCGCCGCTGCTGCAGCTCCACGTCGTCCGGAGCCGCCATAATCTCCTGATTGAGCGCCGAAATGTAGGAGTCGAACGTCTCATTGATCTTCGCGAGGCGTTTCTCGTAGGCGTCGCGCTCCTCATTGACCGGCGCCGCCGCCTTCGCGTCGCGCTCCAGCTTGTCGAGGTTCTCCCGCTTCGCCTTGTCGACGACGTTCCGCTTCTGCGCCTCCGCCGACTCGCGTATCTCGCGCGCGCGATCGTATAGCTCCGCCGCCGCTGGGCTGTTTTTGAGGAGCTCGTCGACCTGCGCGGCGTCGTTCCAGTTGATCTGACCCTCCGGGTCCACGAGCTTCGTGAGCGACTCGATGAGACGATCGCGCTCCTTGTCGATCGCGTCGCACTGCTTTTCGACTTCAGAACGAAGGTCTTCGGCGCCCTTCTCGATGAACCCCGCCGTCATGTCAAACGCCGAATCGACCTCGTCCGCCGTGAGGTTCGTCGTCGGCGCGACCGGCTCTGGCTGTGGATTTTGCGCCTGCACGGTTTCCTGCGCGGTTTCAATCGAGTTGATCGCCGCAAGCTCCGCCTGAAGGCGCGCCAGCTCCGCTTCCTCCTTCGCTCGCGCGTCTTTCGTTTTCTGCTGGAACTCTTCGTCGAGTTCGAGGATATAAAGCTTTTTCGCCTTTTCGTCGCCGTCGAAATCCTTGACGCCCTCTTTGACAGACGACCACCAGGATTCGTTTCGGCGCCGCATCCTCGTGTTCATCTCCCAGTCGGAAACCTCCTCGTCCGCCATGGAGCGTTCGAGCCGGTTTCCTTCGAGGTTGTGCTTTTTTTCAGCGACGGCGGCTTCGAGCTCCTTTTTTCGCGCCGCCGCCATCTGCTGATTGAGCTTGCGCTGCGCGTCGGACGCCGCGGTGATCTTGCCCGTGACCGCGTCGACCTCATACCCGACGTCGCCATATTTGCTCTTGAGCTTGGCGACGATCGAAACCGCCTGCAGGATCTCTTCGTTTGAGAGCTTCTGGAGCTCCTGCTTCTTCCGGAGCGTTTCGAGCGTGTTGACGTCTTCGCGATCAGACTCGCGCGACGCGTTGCCCGCTTCATACTGCTCCGCCGCTTTCGTCGACGTCGGAACGTCGTTTGCCGCCTGTCTGGCTTTTCTTAACGAATAAAACGCCGCAGCCGCCGCGAGGACCGCAGCCGCAAGCGCCGTATAAGGATTCGCCAGCGCCGCCGCCGACGCGACTTTCATCGCAGCCGAAACCGCGCGCACGGCGGTCGCGACCTTCGAAGTCGCAATGCCGAAGGCAAGATTGGCGGTCGTCGCGGCGGCAAGTCCCGCCGCGACCGTCGCGACCGTCGACACGAGCGCGCGATTATTGCGGACAAACTCGCCTATTTTGGCTATGACTTCCGCGATCGCGTTGAACGCGTCCGTCGCCGCTGGCGCGACCATCGCGCCGAGCGCCAGTGACAAGCCCCTCGCCGCCGTCTTCGCTCGGTCGATCGAGTCGGAATACTCCGCGCCCATCTTCGCCGCGTCGTCGTCGATCGAGACGCCAAGCCGCCGAGCCTCCTCGCGAAGCGCACGGAGCCCGTCCTCGCCTTCTTCAAAAAGCGGCAGGAGGCTCGTTCCGTTCGCGCCGAAGAGCTTCATCGCCGCCGCCGCTCTCGCCGACGGGTCGGAGATCGACGCGATCCCCTGCGCGAGCTTCTCGAACTGCTCGTCCGGCGCCAGATTTTTCAGGTCGGAAACGGCGACTCCGGCGAGCGACAACGCCGCCGCCGCCTCCGCGCTTCCCTGCGACGCCGACTCGATCGTTTTCGCCATGCGCTTGAAGCCGCTTTCGACCGCGCTAAAATCGGCGCCCGACATTTTCGCCGCGTGCGCGTATTCCGAGAGCGTCGCGCTCGAAACGCCCGTGCGTTTGGCCGCTTTTTCAAATTGGTCGCCCAGCTCGCCGACCGCGCCGGCGATGAACCGCAGCGCGCTCGATACCGCGCGCGCCGCGTCCCCTGCCGTTACGACGAAATGATTAAAAAACGCCGAGCCCGACGTCGTCGCGTTCTTCGTCGCCGTGATCGCTTCTTCTACTGCGCTGCGCACAGACGACGCGTCTACACTGATCGTCGGCGTCAACGACTTTTCTTTCGCCGATATTTCGCGCGCCGCGTCGTCGATTCTCTCTGATACCTCTTGAAGCCCGCGCTTTAATTCGGTATCGTCGCAAGAGACGCGCACGTACGCTTCGCCAGCTTTGATTTTTTCAGCGCTCATAAACGCCTCGGTGAATAAATGGTTGAGTCATATGCTCTTAAAAAGAGGCTTATTTCTTCTGAGAATTGACGCCCTCGACGTTTTTAAAAACCTCTTCAAACGCGACCTTTTTGTAGGCCGGCTCTTCCCTCAACGGATTGGAAATCGGCGTATAGCGTTTGAGGTATGGATTCGCGTTGAACGCGCAGGTCGCGACGAACGCAACGCGATCCCATTCTTCAAGCCGCCGCGTCTTCGCGACGACGGCAAGTTCCGCGTAGGTCGCGTCGCCCCAGTCTGCCAGAGAGCCGCCGGCGTACGCGACTTGCCTCAGGATCTCGCGCCAAGTTTCCTCGCCGCGTCGTCGAGCGTCTCCTTGAGCATGGTCGCCGTCTCGTCGCAGATCGCGGACGCGAGCGTCGCCTGCGCCTCGCGGGTTTTCTGAACGACGATCGCGATCTTCTCCGCGATCGTCGGCTCGGGGAAAAAATCGACGTATTCCGCGAGAAACGCCGCGACCGCGTTGAAAAGAACCGCTCCTTTCAACGAGCGTCCGAACGCTTCGGAGTCGATCCCCGCCGCGTCGAGTTGGTCTCGACAGACTAAATAAAGAAGGTCGGCCGCAAAAATCGGATCGTGGACGCGCGACAAAACGCTCGGAT
>CACYBR010000538.1 GCA_902772705.1 uncultured Planctomycetota bacterium | reverse complement strand
GTCATAGGAACTCAGCGAACCGCCAGCCGCCGCGACGAGAGCCTCCTGAAGGGGCGTGAAACCAGAGGACCGAGCGCCGCTATACTGCGATTTCGTATCAAGCTCCACAGGCGTGCATGGGAAATCGCAACGCAGAAGATCGCGTATGATCTGCAGGCGATAGCGCGCGCGAATCCTAGGGGAATTGACGCCCCGATTGTCGACGGGAGACGGGAGTTTGCCCGTTAGGTCGACGCGGCGATACTGATACTTCTCATAGCACGCGGTCAGGACGTTGTCAATTTTAGCGATCGTCGTGCGCGTCTGCGTTTCCTTCGCGCTCTGGATCGAGGCGCGAACCGTCGTGATGGAGATGGCGCTAAGCATTCCGATGATGGCGATCACCGTCAGCAACTCCACCAGCGTGAAACCGGAGCGCCTGCCGAAAGCTCCGCGAAATCCGCGCCGCAACGCGCTGTCAGTTATCAGTTTCATTCGTGCACCCGTTGGGTTAATCGTCAGAATTCGGAATCGTTCGCCGTAGACTCCCGACCGCTTGTCGAAGAAGTTCATTTGATAGCGGATTCGAGCGTCGCGCCGTCCGTAAAGTTCGTAATATTGTCTTTGTCCGCCGGAGTGATAGAGTCAGAATCGCTCAGATCTCTGGGCTTAAACTCCTCGGAGTGATCATGGTCGCCAAAGGGATCGGAACCAAAATCGCCGTCGTCGCCGGAGTAAATCAGCTGGAAGGAATCCGGATTGAACCACTGTCCATTGTTCATATAGGGAGCCGCAACCGTTTCGCCAACGTGGTAATCCTTGCCGTCGTAGCCGTTCTTACCCTCAGCGCGGAAATAAATGATCGGGTTGCCCTTGAACATCAGCCCGAGGTCGTTGTAGTTGCCGCCAGCCGTTCCGTCGCTGTCGTACGAGAGTTCGATGAGAGGCGTTTCGCGCGGCTCCTCGGGGTCAATCGCCGTCGGATCGGCGATTGGTTCTTCCTGATCGGCCAGAAAACCCTCGCCGTCCATACCGGCAAGCCAGAAGAGGAGCGCCCAACCGGGTCCCTTATCCATCTGCTCGCGCGCGATCGCCACCATTTGGTTGACGTTGCCGCCCTTGAGCGCCTTCGGCCACCTCTTAAGGATATGTCGCTGGATATCGGCGTCGGACGCGGCGCTGTCAGGCGGATACTCGCCGTACTTCTGCTTGTAGATCTCCAGACACTGCGAAATATCGTCGAGACGCTGCCGCGCGGTACTTGCGCCCACGAACAGGCGCGCTGAGCGCAACGCAACGAGCGTAACGCCCGCGAGCAGTCCAATGATCGCAATGACGATCAGGAGTTCAACCAGCGTAAAACCGGCTTTGTTGGAGGGGATATTTGCGCGCATTTTCTTATCCGTTTCTACCTTCATGTTCCGGCGGTCATAGCGCCCGTTCGGACAAAATCGTCGTCCAGCGAAACCGCAGGCGTTGCGTCCGCGTCAACTCCGTGTCGCCACTGACTTTGAGACGCGGAACGCGGAAAAGTTCCAATTGTCCCGAATCTGTCACTGAGAGAGCGATTCAATCAGCTTAATCATCGGGAGGAAGAGCGCGATAACAATCGTACCGACCATACCGCCGAGGAACATAATGAGCAACGGCTCGATCATGCTCATGAGCGCTTCCGTATAAACCGCGACCTCTTCGTCAAAGACGTCTGCGACTTTGTAAAGCATCTCGTCCAGCTCGCCCGTCTCTTCACCTACGTCGACCATGTTGACGACGATATCGTCCAGAATCTTATTCTGCAACTTGGTCATGTAGATGAGGCACCCGATCGGACCTGCCAGGAAGACGAAGAAGTAGAAGAGACACGCGGGATGGAAACCCGGTCTCGAGTACTTCTTCATTGGATTGGCAATCGTATCGCCCTCACGAATCGCGTCGAGGATACGCTGATACATGAGTTCGAAGACCGCGTTGTCGGAAGTTTCCTTCGTAATGTGGATCGCCTCCAGAATCGGAACGCCGGACTGAACCAGAGTACCGAGGGTACGCGTGGTACGCGCAACGACCGTCTTTTCCATCAGGATGCCGAAGATCGGAACACGCAAGAGGAACAGGTGCCAACCAAACCTCATGTAACTGAAGCTCGTCGTTATCTTGATGAACAACCATATGCCAAATGGAACGCCCGGAATCAGGTACCAGTAGGTCATGATCATGTGGGACGTGTTCATCAGCCACTTGGTTAACGCGGGCAACTCCGTATCGAAGTCGGCGAAAATTTCCTCAAACTTCGGAACGATGTTCGTCATGATGAAGATCATGATACCGCATGAGAAGATGAGGACCGAGACCGGGTACGTCATCGCCGACTTGATCTTCGCCTTCAACTGCTCGGATCGTTCAAGGAATTCCGCCAAACGCTGAAGAATCGTTTCCAGCGCGCCGCCCGCCTCGCCCGCCTTGATCATGTTGACGTATAGACGGTTGAACGCCTTCGGCGATTTCGCCATGGCTTCGGAAAGGCTCGAACCTGATTCAATCTCGGAACAGACGTCGATGAGGCAGTTGCGCAACGCGCCCGGCTTCGACTGCGCCTGAAGGATGTTCAAACTTCTCAGAATCGGCAACCCCGCGTCCTGAAGGATGGAGAGGTTTCGAGTAAAGTCACGCAGGATCTTCGGCTTAACTCTACCAAAGGAGAAGGTCTTGCCGTTGGTGTTGCCGCCCTTCTTCTTAGTCGCCTTTCGGTCCTTATGGAGAGCGATCTTGGTAACCATGTACCCGCTCTCTTTTAGCGTTGCGGTAACTTCCTCCTCGGTCGACGCCTCGATGACGTCGGTAAAACCTTTACCGGCGGAGTCGACCGCCTCTACTTTAAACTTCGGCATGGGAATACCTTCTGAATGGATATGACAGCGGAAGGCCCGCGTCCTGATTCGCCTTGCGACCGATCTTTATGGGGATCTGAACCGGTCGCGCCGTCCGGGGAAGTTCGGAAACGGCGGCGTTTACAGACGCGTTATTGACTATTTGGACGCGCGCGTCCCTGGCAAAAAACACGCGCAACGGAGCTATGGACGCCGCAGGGCTCGTCGCAAGGCGCCCCGTATCAATATAATTTGGGAGGCGCGTTGTTTCAACGCCCCGCCCTGAATTTTTAAATTTTGTTCGTCAAGGACAATCGTGACGAAACGGAACCGCAACGTCGACTGGCTTTCGATTAGTAGTCGAGAACCGTCTCGCGGACCACTTCTTCGATCGTCGTCGTACCCTCGAAAATCTTCTGCATACCAGCTTCGCGCAAGGGCGTCATACCGTTGCGAACAGCGGCGTCGTGCATCTCTGCAATTGAACCGTTTCGAAGGATGATGTTTCGAATCTCTTCGTTCATCACGAGGAACTCATGGATTGCGGTACGTCCCTTATATCCCGTGTTGTTGCACGCCACGCAACCCGCGCCCTGATAAAAATGCTTGCCGGCAATTTCCGCTTCCGTAACGCCGAGTTGCGCAAGCTGCTCTTCCGTCGGGGTAATCTCAGTGCGACACTCTTTGCAAATACGGCGAACAAGTCGCTGAGCGAGGATCGCCTGAATCGTCGCGGTAATGAGGAATTCAGGAATCCCCATATCCTTCAGACGCGTGATCGTACTGGGCGCGTCGTTCGTGTGAAGCGTGCTGAACACCAAGTGGCCCGTCAGAGACGCCTGAACCGCAATCTGAGCAGTTTCACGGTCACGAATCTCGCCAACGAGGATCTTGTCCGGGTCCTGACGAAGGATGGAGCGAAGACACTGCGCAAACGTGTTTCCAATCTCCGCGTCGATCGGCATCTGAATAATACCGTCAATCTCGTATTCAACCGGGTCCTCGGTCGTCATCAGTTTGTCCGTAATGACGTTCAGCTCGGAAAGAGCCGCGTAAAGGGTCGTCGTCTTACCAGAACCCGTCGGACCCGTGACGAGAATAATGCCGTTGGGAAGCTCGATGACTTCGCGGAACCTGCGGATAAGCTCCTGCGACATCCCGACGTTGTTCAGGTCGAGCGAAATGACCGACTTGTCGAGAATTCGACATACGACGCTTTCACCGAACATCGTAGGCAAAACGCTGACGCGAAAGTCGACCGGATTGCCCGCGACCATCAGGCGGATACGACCGTCCTGAGGGAGGCGTTTTTCCGCAATATCAAGGTTCGCGAGAACCTTGATACGCGTGGTAATGGCGTTTGCGAGGTGCCGCGGCGGAGGAACCATTTCGTACAGAGTGCCGTCCGCCTTAATGCGGATCTTGAACTCGTCTTCAAACGGCTCGAAGTGAAGGTCGCTCGCATGGTCTTTGATGCCAAGGAGGAAAACCATGTTGAGAAGCTTGCGGACCGGCGCGCTTTCGGCGAGCGCTTCAACGCTCGTAAGGTCCTCCATCGTTCCCGCTTCGTCAACGAGTTCCTGAAAAGCCTTGTCGTTCTCCATGCTGGAGATAATCGACTCGACGCTGTCGCCGCTGTCAGTGGCATAGTAGCGTTCCAGAGCGACGTCAATTTCCTTATCCGTCGTCACGACGGGTCGGATCTGATAACCGAGGAAGTTCCTCAGTTCGTCCATGACGGAGATGTTCTGCGGAGCGGC
>CACYBR010000537.1 GCA_902772705.1 uncultured Planctomycetota bacterium | reverse complement strand
GTCGGAGACCGGAACGTGAGCGCGTTCGACAGACATAAGCGTGTCGAGCAGCTTCTTCTGACGCCAGATACGCAGATACTGGTTTTCATTGTACGCGTTCTGCAGGAACGCGACGTTGCCCGCCTGAGTCGCAAGCGCAGGCTCCGGCGAAATCTTCGCGGCTTCCGCAGCGGCTTCCGCAGCAAGGATGAACTTGCTTTCTTCGACGAGCGATTCGAAACGCTTCATGATCTCGACCGCCTTGGTCTGGTTGGCAAGAGCGGTGGCGCGCGCTTTGTTTTGGCTGTCGACGACCGCGAGATTCTGCTGCGCGGCGTAGTCGCGAATCGCCTTCTGTTCCTTAGCCTGCTTGACGAATTCGCCGGTCGCGGCGAGATCGCTCAGCAGAACGGCGCGATCTGCGGGAGAAAGGACCGGATCGTTCTTAACGCTGTTAATCGTCAGCTTGATATCCTGAAGAGCGCCGTCAGGGTCGGTCGCGGAATTCTTGCGCGCCTGAGCGGTCACAACGCCAACGTGCGTCTTAATCTGCTGGGTGAGAACTCTGACGTTCGTCTCAGAGGCGCCCATAAGATCCGTCTTGTTCTCGTCGGCGATCTTTTTCTCAGCTTTGGCAAAGAGATCGTCAGAGGCGGGCTTTTCAGCGGACTCTTCGGCGACCGCGTCAGGGACGTCGACCGTAGCGGGAGCTTCTTCGTCGTCGGCAATCTCAAGCCCTTCGTCGTCGGCGTTATACTCTTCCTGAACGAGTCCGGAAAGACGCGCGGCGGCGGCTCTGTCGCCCATCTGCTCCGCCTGCTCGGCGAGTTCAAGCGTCTGGTCGATCGAGTCGCTAATCGCGACCTGATAGTCGGTCAGAATGTTACGACCGGCGATCGAGAGAGTCGCGCCGTTGTCCTTGGAAGCGGCCTGAACGAGCTGATACAGGTACTGGTTCGATTTGTTCGGCTTCTGAGGAGCGAGAGTCCATTCGACGTCGGCTTCACGTCCGTCGGAAAGAACGACGGGAACGGAAATATCAAGGTTTTCAAGCTCTTTGTCGCTCGATCCGAGAACGTAGGTTTCACGGTCGCTGCGGATCGGCGGAAGAGGGTTCGGATAGACGGTCGCGTCGCCGAGTTCAAGCTCGGCGACTTCGGGGAAGAATACGGACGCGGCGGCGGCAGAGGCAAGCTCGGCGCCGGCTTCCTTCGCGGAGGCTCCGTTTTCAACGACATAACCGCCGGTGCGGTTGGCGAGCGCGCCAAGCGTCGCCGTGTTGACGACCGCGCCAACGCCGTAGCAGTTCACAGGA
Source organism: uncultured Planctomycetota bacterium (assembly GCA_902772705.1). GTDB lineage: Bacteria > Planctomycetota > Planctomycetia > Pirellulales > Thermoguttaceae > RUG369. The sequence continues at coordinate 1,489 of CACYBR010000537.1, read as the reverse complement.
ACGCGCGCGTCGACAAGCTTTTCGACCGTCTCTTCGAAGACCTCCTCATTGAACGCCGCGCCGGCGCTCACGCCGCGTCCGACGAACACGATCGAACGGTCGGCGCTGTCGTTGAAGTCAAAAGAGTCGGCGGCGACGGAAAAGGATTTCTCAAGGTCGGCCGCGCCGAGCGCGTCGCGCGTGGAAAGCGAGTCGATCGCCTTCTTAAGGTCGGGAGAGGATACGGAAAGATATCCGTCCGTCAGGGATTCGGTCTCGTTGGAAACGGCAAAGATCTGCACACGCGCGTTTTCCGGAAGATTTTCGACGAGCGAATAAAGAGCGTCCTGAGAAGCCTTGCGAACCTCGGAGCTCAGCTGCGCCGCAGAGAAGTCGACCAGCGCGGCGACGTCGACGAAATCAGATTCCGACTCGATTACGTCGGCCTGAAGCGGAACCAGAAAACAGTTCGTACCGTCGCTGAGTTGATACGTCTCGACAGGGACGTCAGAATCCGCCCCCTGAACCGCCGACATGCCGACGATGAAGGTCAGCGCGATCGCCGCGGCGGGCAATGTCATGAAAAGGCGCTTTTTCATTGCTTATGATCCTCTTCTCCGAAAATCTATTGAACCGATTGGATTGGAAGCCGACCGCGACCGAGCGGGTCAGGACTCGCGCTAGCCGCGCGAAGGTTCTATCGTAATCGCTCCCGTTGGCCGCTTGCCGATCGTCGCCGCGCGATAAAAGTAGCGTGACGAAGACCGCGCTGGTCCGCTGGCGGACCGCGCCCAATATCATTATCCCGTATTTATATCAGGAAAGAAACGTTCTTTCAACCGTCTGAACTACCCGCGATAGTAAACATAACGTCGAAAGCCGGCCCTCAAGACGTAACGAACCAAAAAATCGATACTCTCGGGCCGACAAACACGCGGGAACTTCGCCGGAAAAAAGGCGCCGCTTCTCTCTCGTGGAACGCCGTCAAACGCCGTCTTTTCCATAGCGTTTCACGCTCGACGAACAGACTATTTGCCCAACGTTCCTACCAGAAATTTTAATCTTCTCCCCCTGAAACGCAATAAAATTCCCAACTCTTTTCTGAGATTTTAAAAAATTTCCAAAGGCGCAAGTAAGAAATTCCTGTTTTAACAATCGTCAGTAAAAAAGGGATTAAGAGAGCCGTCTGTAAACGACCGATTTTGGCGAAAAGACTTGCAACGAACGCCGCCATGCTTAGAATAATCACTCCGGACGGGAGCGTCCCTGTCTCTGGTCAAACAAAACCATTCCCTGCCGGGCGCGGTCAGCGGAATCGAAAGACGGATGGAAATCATGAGCGACAAGAAACTGGAAGGTCTGGACGGATTCACCGAAGAGCTCGAGGAAGAGGACGACGTCGAAGAAGAAGAAGATAATCAGTCCGACGACTCCGCGCGAACTGCGAAAGGCGACGCTTCAGCGACCGCAGACGGTTCCGACTCCTCCGCCGGGTCGGACGACTCGGACG
>CACYBR010000536.1 GCA_902772705.1 uncultured Planctomycetota bacterium | reverse complement strand
TTTATGTCGGTCGTCCTCGACTATTTGACGTCATTGAAGCTTTCTGGCGCCGACGTTCGGAAAAAGGCTCGTTCCAGAACTTTTGGTTTCAGATTTCTTCTCACAAAACTCATCACCGAGGGAATCGAACGTGGGATTTTCCGGCAGGGGAAACCGGAATTGATTGCCGGTCGTTTGTACTGTATCATTGAAGCGTACGTATTAAACTTGACCGTTACTGACACCATGAGTCGCAAGGAGTGTCTGGCTCTGATCGATTTCTGTGTGAACGACTGTCTTGTACGTCCTAAACAGACCGTGCGACGATACGTCAAAAAAAGTGAATGTTAATTCGATGCGTCCGAAAAACGGAGCGACTTGGTCCCCTTTTCCGAATTATGTTCACTCGTCATGGAGATTATAAATGCCAATTTTTGACGCAGCTTCAAGTCAGGGAATGCCAGCTCCTTATTGGTTGGTTGAGTTTTTTAAGACGTTAGGGTTTGCTCTCCACATGATTCCAATGGGACTGTGGCTCGTTGGAATTCCAACTTGTCTGCTCTTGTGGCTCTTGGGCGGCGTTACGTCAAAACGACTCGCTCAGCGTTTCTTTCAACAGATCCCTGTGATTGTCGCGTTCGGAGTTTGTTCAGGCGTTTTACCGCTTCTTTTTACCCAACTTGCGTATCCTAAAGCATTTTATACTTCAACGATTCTTCTGGGAGCGCATTGGTTTGCAATTATTCCCTTGTTTTTGATTGCTTATTATGCGAGCTGTTTTGCGGCCTCCGGCGCCAAAGCTGAAAAGATTTGGAGAACGGCGTTTTATGTTTGCGTCGCTTCGTGTTGTTATTTTGTGATAGGCCTGATTTTCTCAAGCGTTTGGACTTTTTTTGAACGTCCTTACGAATGGGAAAGCATATGGAGCAACTCGTCGATTTCTCTTGGAAAGGTCGTTTCTAAGGGGGGAGGGACGTCCAACGGTTTGGGCGTTTACTGGTCTGATCTTACGATACCGTTGCGATTTGCCGGCATAGTCGGGATGGGATTCTTTGCACTGGCGACCTGGTTTGTCTTTGACGCGTATTATCTTTACCGAGGACCTCGTAAATTAACAGCGGAAGAACAGAGCAAGCTCAGAGCGGCTGATAGTTCCGAAGAGTCGGGAGAGGGTAAGAAGGCACGAGTTCCTCGTAAACCGATTCAGGAAAATGCGGAGAAGTACGCCTACTGGACGACGTCGCTCGCTTTTCTTCTGCTCTTGCCAGGACTCCTTATCGCGGCCGCCGCCATCGGCAAGTATGCGTTGCAATCTTCGGCGTCTTTGGAACACGATGAGAATTGGAATCCTGTTCTTTGGAACGTTTTACTGGGAGGAATGGGCGTGTCGATGGTTTTCCCATTCCTTTTCATCCTCCTGAATAAACTGAAGAAAATAGGCGGTCGCACTCTGGCGATCATGCTGATTATTTGCGAAGGCTTTTTGGTTGGATTTTATGCGACGATGCGTCAAATATTGCAGAACATTCGACTTCGTCCATATTTCAACGTTTGCGACGCAAGCGCTTCCGATTCCTTTTCCTGGCTTCCCATCATCTCTTTTTTTGTCATATTGGCTTTAGTTTCGAGCATTATAATTGTCATTGTTTCAATATTGGCGCCGCATGATAAGAAACGTTCCTCACGTAAGCCTCGAAAAGCGGCCAAAGAATTAAAAACGAGCGATTCAGGAAAGTCTGAATCCAAAGAACCTCAAAAAAACGTTTCGGGCAATGTTCAGCGGACAAACGCCGTTCCTAATACGCAACAGATTCGTACTTTGAACGGTCGTTCAAATTTGCGTCGGCAATGACGATGTAGTATAATTCCACGAGGGGCGTCGCCGTACGCCCTTACGAAACTTGGTCCATTTCGAGTTTTTGTTTTTCAGTGTTTGGTTTGGATTCGGCAGGATTCAGAAAGAAGAGCGTTTCATGAAACGTGTGCGTTTATTTTGTCTTTCAATTGGACTTTGCGCGGCTTTAACGACGCTGGCGTTTTGTTCTTCGACGGATTGTTCATTTGCACAAGATGTGAAAGAAGACGCCTCAGACAAAATCGAGGTTGTTTCTTATTACTTTGGCAATTACCACCTCGACAAGCGTAATGAGGAGCGCCTTGGGAAAGGATGGACGGAATGGGAGCTTTTGAAGAACGCCAAACCGCGATTTGAAGGGCATCAGCAGCCTAAGGTCCCGCTCTGGGGATATACAGACGAGGCCGATCCACGCGATATGGCCCAAAAAATTGACGCCGCTTCCAAATATGGAATCGACGTTTTCCTTTTTGACTGGTATTACTACGACGACGGTCCCTTCCTTGAAAGAACAATTGACGACGGTTTCCTTCACGCTGAAAATCGCGACAAGATCAAATTTGCGCTTATGTGGGCCAATCATGACTGGGTTGAGATTTTTCCCAAGCACAAAGACATTCCCAGCGCTTTAATCTATCCGGGTAAGGTCACTCCAGAAACATTTGATAAGATTTGCGATCTCGTTATTGAGAAGTATTTCAAACAACCGAATTACTGGAAGATTAACGGAGCCCCATACTTCTCCGTTTATGAACTAACGAAATTTGGCGAGAGTTTTGGTTCTTTTGAAGCGACGAAGGCGGCGATAGAACGTTTCCGCGAAAAGACGAAAGCGGCAGGTTTCCCTGATCTGCACATCAACGCCGTTTACTGGGGACGCCCCAATATTCCCGGCGAGTCGACGCTGGAGGATCCTGTCAAGCTTATCGAAGGGCTTGGCTTTGACTCTGTCACGTCATATGTTTGGATTCATCATGTTCCGCTCAACGAGCAACAGACCGATTTTAACTGGGTGCGCGACGAATATCTCAAACATTGGGACTATGCTCGCAAATCATTCTCTATTCCCTATATTCCCAACGTTTCAATGGGATGGGATTCCAGCCCTCGCGCTTGTCAGGACGATCCTTTTGGCAACTGGGGTTATCCTTTTACGAACACCATTTCCAACAACACTCCTGAGAATTTCAAGAAAGCGCTCCAGATTACTAAAGATCGTATTCTAAGCGATCCCGAAGCGCCTCGCATTTTCAATATCAATTGTTGGAACGAATGGACAGAGGGCAGTTATCTTGAGCCTGACACGATCAACGGTTACAAATACCTTGAAGCCGTTCGAGACGTTATGAAGAAATAGTTTCGTCTTGGGAAGTCGTGCCTTCCAGCCGGGTCTGAGATTCAGATCCGGCTTTTTTGATTGAAAGCGATTCTATGA
>CACYBR010000535.1 GCA_902772705.1 uncultured Planctomycetota bacterium | reverse complement strand
GAGGTGGCAGAGTGGTCGAATGCGCGGGTTTGCTAAACCCGTGAGCTCGTAAGGGCTCCGCAGGTTCGAATCCTGTCCTCTCCGTCTGCCTCGCATCCCTTGTTGAATGCGAGGTTTTTTATTTCTTGCTGACGCCGTCGCCGATCAACAATCCTGGATCTTGAAGTGAAGAGGCGTCAGTTGTTGACGTTGGAAGCGAGGTCAAAATGAAAATTGTTGCGTTAGACGCGTTCACTGCAAACCCGGGCGATCTGAGTTGGAGCGCGTTGGAAAAGCTCGGCGAACTAGTTCTTTATGACCGGACTCCTGCTGAATTAACAATCGAACGCTCTCAAAACGCTGAGGCGATTCTCACGAATAAAGTCATTGTCGACGCTGCGGTCATCGACGCTCTTCCCAAGCTCAAATATATTGGCGTCTTGGCGACAGGGACAAACGTTGTTGATCTTCCCCATGCACGCTCCAAAGGAATCGTCGTAACCAATATTCCACGATATAGTACAGAATCGGTTGTTCAGACCGTCTTTGCGCACATCCTCAATCTCGCGGTCCAGCTCTCCCCCAATACGGAGGCAGTCCATAAGGGAGAATGGGTTTCCTCTCCCGATTTTTCTTTCTCCAAGGGAAAACTTACTGAACTTTACGGAAAACGTCTTGGGATCGTTGGATTGGGAACTATTGGCAATCGAGTCGCTCAGGTGGGCGCTGCCTTTGGTATGAACGTTGTCGCCTATGGACCCCATCTCTCCATCGGAGGGAGATATGGCGAGGTCGACGCTGTTTCACTTGAGCAACTTTTCCGTGTCAGCGATATTGTCTCATTGCATTGTCCTCTAACCGCCGCCACGCGTAATCTTGTCAATAAGGAACTTCTTGCTAATGTCAAGGAAGGCATGTGGTTAATCAACACCGGACGCGGACCGCTCCTTAACGAGCAGGACGTAGCCGACGCGTTGAAAACGGGCCGACTTGGCGGACTTGGAGCCGACGTTCTTTCGACCGAGCCTCCCCAGGCAGACAATCCGTTGCTCGCCGCGCCCAATTGTTATATCACGCCTCACAACGCCTGGGCTTCGCAGGAAGCAAGAGTTCGTCTCATTCAGATCGCAACCGACAACCTTAAGGCGTTTATCGAAAACAAGCCTATAAACGTCGTTAATTGAATCCACGATTAAAAAACTCATGAGTCTTCCTTCACGTTCTGAATACGCTGTAACCGCTATTTACGAATTATCATTATTCTATCAAAGCGGGAAACTGTTGTCGGTTCAGAAAATAGCAAAAAAATACAATTTGTCCGCGAGTTTTCTGACTCAGACGCTTCAGAGACTTCGCGAGGCAGATCTTGTTGAAACGGTCAGAGGAGCTCGAGGCGGCTATCGCCTGCTTGTCAAACCAGAAGAGATCACTCTGGGATATGTGCTGGCCTTAGCGGAAAAGCCGTCTCCTTCTACCAAAACGACCACACAAACGGCGCTTGGCAGTGTTTCCAAGCCCAAAAGCGCGCCAAGTCCCCGGCAACGTCGTCGTCGAGCAAACGAAGAAACAACGAATTCACCGTCACAACTCCGAAACAAGCTCAACGAACTATGGCAAAAAGCCGAGGCTAAACGCCAGGAGTATCTCAACAGCATCCTTATTTCGGATTTAATTTCGAAATCTGCCGAAGAACACGTTTTAAACTTCACAATTTAACGCAAACTGACAGTGTGCCCATCGCTCGTCGTCACGTCGAGGTTCCTATGAACGCGTCGCAACCAGAGAAGAGCTCGAACGAGTCCTCGCAAGGTCCACTTTTCTTCATTTCTGCAGGAGATCCCAGCGGCGACGAACACGCTGCAAGATTAGTTGAAGCGTTATCAAACGCTATTCCAGGTTCACGCTTCATAGGTTATGCCGGTCCTAAAACTGCGGCGACTCAATGCGACGTTCGTTTTGATCTAACTCAATTCGCCGTCATGATGCTTATGCGTGCGATCCTTAACCTTCCCAATTATTTAAAACTCATCAGACAAGCGAAACTCATTTTCCGAACTGAAAAACCTGATATGGTCATTCTTGTTGATTTTCCAAGTTTCAATTGGAAGATCGCTCAAGCAGCTAAAGCGGCAGGCATTCCCGTGGTCTACTTCATGCCTCCTCAAATTTGGGGGTGGGGACAATGGCGCGTCAGAAAAATGAGGAAGTATGTCGACGTCGTTCTATCCTGTTTTGAATTTGAACACAAATGGTTCAGAGAGCAAGGTTGCCGCTCCATCTTTATCGGTCATCCTTTTTTTGAAGAGATCAGATCGCGCAGTGTTGATTCCGTATTTCTTAAATCGCTCAATTCTGTCGTAAATGGCGTCTCGACCGTCAGTTCAGATCTAAGCACAGAGGCGAAGGGGATTCGCTATTTAACGTTGCTTCCAGGATCGAGGAACCAAGAGATCACGAATAATCTCGAACACTTAATTAACATTGCAAGATTGGTGAAATCAAGGGTTTCCGACGTTCAACCCGTTTTTGCCGCGTATAACAAAGCTCACGCGGATATGATTCGCTCAAGGATTGGGGAATTGAACCTCGACTACCCCGTATATTTTGGAAAAACGCCAGAGCTTCTCCGTGCGGCAACTTGTTGTCTTGGCGTTTCCGGCTCCGTTTCAATTGAAGCGTTATCCCTCTGCAAGCCGCTGGTGGTTGTATATCGAATTAGTCGATTCGAGTACAAAGCGCTTCGTTTCCTAAAACGGGTCAAATTCATCACTCTATCCAACCTTCTGGGTATAGACCAAATGGAAGGCGAAACACCTTTCTATCCCAGAGGATTCATCCCATCCTCCACCGACTACACATCTCGTGAGCGAGAATTGATGATTTGTCCTGAATTTCTATCATACAAAGATGAAGCGGAAAAGGTTGCGCCCGTTCTGATCGAATGGTTTTCCAGTCGGTCGCTTTTAAATCGAAAAATCGAAGAACTAACCCAATTAAAAGCGGCGACGGACATTGTTGAACGCCCAATTGAACATGCGGCAAAGGTTATTAAGGAAGAACTTGTCAACTTGAGAAAAAAAAGCTGAAACACACTGTCCTAATAAAAAAGAAAGGGCGGACCAGAACGTTCAGTTCCAGCACGCCCCTTCTCCGTCAATCCAGCCAAACTAATCTTATTTCACCTAATATGGGAAACAATACGGTACCGTCCTGAACCAAGTTCAACAATTCGTCTGGATGGATTATCTCCCTGAGCAGTTTGAAACGTAGAATCAATCGTCTCCATCTTTGAACTGTTTCCATTGACTATTTTCTCGACAATGAACGTTGATTTTTCATCCGCAACCGGGATCTCAACCTGAGAGGTTGAACCCGTAGGAATCGCTATGTTCCAAGTGAACTCGCCAGTCGTCTCCTCAAGATTCCAATCGGAAACAATCCAACCATAAACGGAACGATAGTCGCCTTTGGCATGATTGATCCTCCCCGGCATGGGGCTGGGACGCAACCGACTCTTCGAATAGGCGATCGAGTCGCTTGTCTGACGAATTCCGACAACGTCTGAAGAAAACCATTCTTGAATTCCTCCAAACATGAAGTGATTCATCGAACTGCCAGGTCCATCCCATGTTTCTGACAACGTCTTCATCCCCCACTTTTTGAGCATGTGAACGTATCCCGGCGCGTCGTCACGCTGCAACATTTTCCATAAGACGTCGTTACGTCCAAAGTTAGCAAGTGTTTTAACCAGAAAAGGCCATGCGACTTCGCCGCAGGACATGCGATAATTCCAGTTCTCAATCTCTTCAAGAAGACGAGCAAACGTCGCGTCGCGAGCTTCGTTCGGAACAAGCTCAAAATACAGGGCAAACGCGTAGGAAGCCTGAGAGCCCGTCGCAACAACGTTTGTTTCTGCATTGAAATACGCCTTCTGAAAGGAAGAGACCGCCTGTTCACGAAGTTCCTGGTAATACTTCGCGTCGTCAACTTTGCCAAGCATTTCAGCAAAGATTGCCATAATGCGCGCGTTGTCGCAAAGGAACGCGGTCGCTGTCAATTCGCCGGGCGTATGTTGCGAATAGCCTGCGTGCCGTTTCTCCGGAGTCCAGTCATACCAGTCGCCAAGGCCGGCCTTCACCAGTCCTTGTTCATTGCGCGTTTTTGCCATGTAACGAACGTAACGATCCATCGTTTCATATTGTTGAGCAATAATCGACGTGTCGCCATACCAACGATACAGCAGCCACGGCAACTGGACGCACGCGGAACTCCATTCCGCCGACCAGAAAAACCCCTGAACAAACCTCGTGTACTCTGGCGCGATATCCGGAATCATTCCGTCGTCAAGCTGCGCTTCTGTCATATCACGACAGATCTTACGGAAAAGCGTCTGAAGATTATATCGATACAGTATGGACGGTCCCATCAAATGTGTTTCTTCGAGCCAACCAAGTTTTTCTCGATGTGGACAGTCCGTCATCAAACTAACAATATTGCTTCGAACAGAACGATCAATCATTTGATCAATTTCGTTCAAGTAAGCGCCGTCAGATTCGAAGGAGCCGACCTTTTCGAGATCAGCGCCAATACGGTCGGCTTCGATTGAAATCACCTGCGTCTTATCAGACTTGGCTTCAATTGCCTTCTGTGAATCGGGTTGATATTCTGCCGCGCCATTGATGTAAACAAACTGAAATCCCCAATAACCGAAAGCGGAGGTTAAACGTTCCTCAGGCGATAATTCGAACAGCTTGTTCGTCTGAAAATCAACGTACTCGGAAGAATCGCACGCTGTCGCAAAAACAACGTCGCCAGGAGAAGACTCTTCGGGCTTACCAAAGGAATACGAGTCATAATGACCATTCCATGGCTTATTTTTCATCTCGGCCAGAGAGATCTGCACGGTTGATCCTTCGGCGGGCACGCAGCGGATCACGGGTCGACCAGCAAAATTGTAACCAAAATCCGCTTCAATCCGTCCGTCGTCAAGTGTTTTAACATCAAGGGGCTTGATCGTTTCCAAAACGACGACAGGTTGCTGGATCTGAGCGCGAAGGAGACCGCCGGGTCCCTTCGTCTTTCTGGCTTGACGAGGAACGCCTCGCGCCAGAAGACGATTCTTCGACAGGACGCCTTTAGACATATCGACGTCATCGCCGCCGTAAACGCACGAGAATACGAGCGGCGACGGAAGCGTCTTCCATTCTTCGTCCGTTACGACGGTTTGTGTTGAACCGTCCATATAGCGAACAACGAGTCTGGCGATTGCTTTTGGCAGTCCAAACGAACCGGTAAACTTCACATATCGACCGCCCGGGACATTGTACATACCGTTGCCCAGCAAAATACTTATAGAACAATCGTCTGAACTTGACAGTTCTTTTTTGACGTCAAAAGTCGTATAAAGGCAGGTCTTGCGATAGTTCGTCCAACCAGGATCGACGGACGTCCTATCGCCGACGCGAAGAGAATTGACGGAAACAATCTGATGTCCCAGACCACAAACATGGAGAAACGCGTCTTGAATATTATCTTTCGATTGCTCGAGCGTGAAACAACGATAAAGCAGAGGAAGAGGGTCAGCGTCAGTGCGATCTGACGTGATCCAGTCCGCTTGCCATTCGTCAACGGACATTATGCCGGTGACAAACTCGCCAAAGCCTGTTTCTGTTTTTTCAACCTCTTTATTTTGTAAGTCGACGCCCTTCCAGGAAACAGTCACGCTCCAATAATACCGGGTTGACGACTTCAAAGGCGTTCCTTCATAAACAACGCCATAGGACTTCTGTGAAACAACAGAACCGCTCTTCCAGCAATCAGCTTCGCCAGAATCAAGCCTTTCTTTCGTCGTTGCTACTGAGATCGAATATGAATACTGGACGGCGTTGAAAACATCAGGCGTTGATAATTCCCAACCGAATTGGGGCGCAGGCGAATCTACGCCCAACGAAGGAGAAATACGAGCGTCAGTAGTCAATCTCAGAACGCTGGCACGCGAAGACGACGCGCTTATGGATAGGGCAAAAACAAACGCAAGACCTGTCAAAAACAGTTTTATAGAATCTCGAAAAGCCATATCCTTCTCTCTTTCGGAAAAACGTGTGAAATCGAACGCAAATAACCAATCCCAATTGCAATTATATGCGCGGAACGCCCGGGAATCAAGAAAGCAAGAAACAAAACAAACGTTCGTAACGCCTACGAACGTCTGTTTTGTCATCGTTCAACGTCGACGGAAGGCTTCGCTCATTCAAACATTCTCAAAGCGTCTGATATCTTCACGCTTATGTTGACTTCGACGATGCATTCCGTCGATGCGCTCCTTAACCTTGGGATCGGCTTCGCCCGTAACTAGATACCTGTCGAGCTCAGAATATCTAAACCCCATCTCTGATTCGTCCGTCTGGGCGTCAAAAAGACCGGCGGAAGGCGCTTTCTCAATTATGCGCTTCGGCGCGTCAAGATAACGCAGGAACTCATAAATCTCCGTGACGGTCAGATCGGAAATGGGATTGAAGTCATGAGCGCCGTCGCCCCATTTTGTAAAGTAACCTACGTAAGCCTCGCTACGATTGCCGGTACCCGCAACGAGAAGTGATTCTGCCGCGGCAATCGCATACAAAGTAGTCATTCTCAAACGTGGCGCAATGTTGATTTCAGAGGCGGGAATCATCTTAACGACGTTTTCGAGCTGTTTGAGTTCCGCTTCCTTGACAGGAGTCAGGTCAACAACCCGGGTTTCAATGCCGTATTTGTCGGCAAGTTCTCGTCCGTCGTCCGCGTCTTCCTCGTAGTTACGTTTAGAGGAACACGGCATAATGACTCCGACGGTATTATCGCAGGCAGCCTTGCAAAGAATACCGACAAGCGCAGAGTCTTTACCGCCGCTATTGCCAAACACAATTCCCTTGACGCCACTTTCAACGACAAGATTCTTAATGAAAGCCACACGCTTTTCAAATTCTTCTTTGTAATCTCGCATTTATCCGGACTCCCTATTTATCAAGTCATATGGTGGAAATCTTTGGTATTGTTTCCTCAAGGACGTCAAGGACTATACGCGCAGTATCAAGCGACGTAAACATCGTAACGCCATTCTGGACCGCGCAACTTCGAATGGCAAAGCCGTCGTCGTCGTGAACGCCAGAAAGAATTGACCGCGTGTTAATGATATAGCTTACATATCCCGCTCGAATCATACGAAGAATCTCGTCGCTTCCTTCGCTAAGTTTGGCCAGAGTCTTCGTTCGAATTCCACGTTCCCTGAGAAATGTCGCTGTTCCATGAGTCGCCTGAATATTGAACCCAAGTTTATAAAAACGTTCGACCAGGGAAAACGCCTCTTCCTTATCTTCATCGGCAAGAGTCACAATTACCGAACCGTAATCTTTCATCTTGACGCCAGAAGCTTGCAACGCTTTATAGAACGCTCGATTTAGCCGCATATCGTAACCAATAGCCTCGCCCGTAGATTTCATTTCAGGCGACAGATATGCGTCCATACCTGTAAGCTTCGCAAAGGAAAACGCAGGGGCTTTAACATGCCATCGAACCTTCGAGACTGGTCTCCATGAGTCGATTCCCTGTTCCTTCAAACTCATACCCAGCATCGCCTTGGTCGCGATGCGAACGAGGTTGTATCCCGTCGACTTCGAAAGGAACGGCACGCTCCGGGAAGCTCTCGGGTTCACTTCAATGATGTAAACCTGATCGTTCTTGTCAACGATGAACTGGATGTTGAAAAGGCCAACAATACCAATTCCCAACCCCAGTTGTTTAGTATAATCAGCAATTGTCTCTTTAACAATCTCGGAAATTGAGAAAGGCGGGTAAACGCTTGTGCTATCGCCGGAGTGAACGCCAGTCCGTTCCACTAGCTCCATGATACCGGGGAGAAAGACTTCTTTGCCGTCGCAGATCGCGTCGACCTCGATTTCCTTACCCATAATATACTTATCAATGAGCACAGGTTTGTCTTCATCGACTTCAACTGCGTTTTTGAGATACTTTCGAAGAGCGGTTTCGCTGGCCACGATTTCCATCGCTCGACCGCCCAGAACGAAACTGGGGCGCACCAGAACGGGATAGCCGATTTCTTCGGCAACTTTAACGCCGGTTTCAACGTCGGCTACCGCGCGTCCTTTCGGGTTGGGGATATGAAGTTTTTTGATTAGCGCGTCGAAAACGTCACGATCTTCCGCCCTATTAATCGCCTCGCAATCGGCGCCGATAATCTTTACGCCGCGGGCAGTCAGGGGCGCGGCAAGGTTGACAGCTGTTTGTCCCCCTAAAGTCGCAATAACGCCTTCCGGTTTCTCAAGATGAACGACGTTCATTATGTCTTCAACGGTCAACGGTTCAAAATAGAGTTTATCAGCGACGGTATAGTCGGTCGAAACAGTCTCCGGGTTATTGTTGATAACAATCGCTTCATACCCCATTTCACGGATCGCATGAATCGCGTGAACAGTCGAATAGTCAAATTCAACGCCTTGTCCGATTCGTATCGGGCCGGACCCCAAAACGACAATCTTTTTTTTGTTTGTCGAGATGGACTCGTTTTCGTCGGCATAGGTCGAATAGAAGTACGGCACGTAGCTCTCAAACTCGCTCGAACAGGTGTCAATCATTTTGTATACGGGATACAGGTTAAGGCTTTGACGCAGTCGAAAGATCTCGTCTTCCGTCATATTCCACAGTTCAGCGACATAAGAATCAGAGAACCCCATTCGTTTGGCTTCGCGCAAATGGTCTTCAGAACGGGGATTTTCTTCCAACTCTTTCTCGAAGTCAACGATTTTCTTAATCTTATCGATGAAAAACATATCAATCTGGGTTGCGTCGCAGACAACCGAGGAATCAACGCCCAGCCACAGAAGCTGAGAAATCGCGTATAACCGATCGTCCGTCCCAATCTTAACATACTCGAGCAACTGGTCGACGCTCATATTCTTGGAGTCAAACTTCTCCATGTGAATATGATTCTTGCCGTCTTCCAAAGAACGGATCGCCTTAAGAAGGCTCTCTTCAAAGGTTCGACCAACGCTCATTGTTTCGCCCGTCGCTTTCATCTGAGTCGACAGAATATTTTGAGCCGTCGGGAATTTATCAAATGGAAAACGCGGCGCCTTTGTTACGACGTAATCAAGCGCAGGTTCAAAGCACGCGGGCGTATTTGCAAGTGGTATTTCATCAAGATTCATGCCAACGGCAATCTTAGCAGATACCCGAGCAATCGGGTATCCAGAGGCTTTCGACGCCAGAGCGGAGGAGCGCGAAACTCTCGGATTAACTTCAATCACAAAGTAGCGAAAAGAATGGGGATCGAGCGCAAACTGAACGTTACACCCGCCTTTAACCTTCAAAGCGCGAATAATCTTGAGAGCAGAATCGCGCAACATATGATATTCTTTGTTCGTCAGAGTCTGACTGGGCGCGACAACAATCGAGTCTCCCGTATGAATACCGACAGGATCAAGGTTTTCCATGTTGCATACGACAATCGCAGTGTCGTTCGCGTCACGAATAACTTCATATTCAATCTCCTTGAAACCCTTGACGCTTTTTTCAACGAGAACTTGTCCAACCGGTGAAAGAGCCAACGCAATCTTCATGCCCTCACGAAGCTCATCCGGATTGTAGGCGAATCCTCCACCGGTGCCGCCGAGAGTAAAGGCGGGACGCAAAACAACCGGATAACCAATCGTTTCTGCAGCGGCAAGAGCTTCCTCGACGTTGTAAGTGATCTGTGAAGGAACGACAGGTTCGCCAATGCGCTGGCAGAGTTCCTTAAAGAGTTCACGGTCTTCCGCTTGCTCAATACTTTCAGCGTCGGTTCCCAGAAGTTCAATACCACATTCTTCCAAAACGCCTTTTTTCGCCAGTTGAACGGCGAGGTTAAGACCCGTTTGGCCGCCGATGCCGGGAACGATTGCGTCAGGACGTTCATAACGGCAGATTCGCGCCAG
>CACYBR010000534.1 GCA_902772705.1 uncultured Planctomycetota bacterium | reverse complement strand
GGAGCGCTCGGCGCCGCGGCGCTCGGACCAGAAACCGCGCTCAATCTGACGCGCGCGTCCTTTGACGAGGTTCGTCAGGAATTGCGACGGCGTCTCGAGGACGCGGTCCGCGTCCGTATGCGTTGCGACGTCCCGTTCGGCGCGTTCCTTTCCGGCGGGGTCGACTCGACGATCGTCGCGGGACTCATGCGCAAGTTCTCGTCGAAGAAGATTCGTACCTTCTCGATCGGGTTCGCTCAAAAAGAATACGACGAAACGCCCTTCGCCAAACGCACGGCGGAACGATTCGGTTCTGAGCACACGGAGTTCTTCGTCGAACCAAAGGCGAAGGAGATTTTGCCCGAGCTCGTCCGTCAGTACGACGAGCCCTTTGCGGACAGCTCCGCCATCCCCACGTGGTATCTGTGCCAAACGACGCGCAGCGAGGCGACGGTGGCGCTCGGAGGCGACGGCGGGGACGAGCTCTTCGGCGGCTATGATCGTTACAAGGCGCTGCGTCTCTCTCTCGGGCTCAATTACCTCCCGAGAGGACTCAGAAAGCTCCTTGCGGGCCCGATTCGTTCGCTGATACCCAACTCGGTTAAACAGCGTTCTCCGCTCCGCCGCGCCCGACGCTTCCTCGAAACAGCCGGCATGGACGCGATCGAGCAGTACCTTCAGTGGATCGCCATTTTCAACCGTTCGCGAACGAGCGCGCTGTTGAGCGACGACTACTGGTCGGCGTGTCGCGCAGAGGGCGAGGACGTCGCGCAGCCGCGCCCGTCGGCGACCGATTTGGACTCGATCGACTTCCTTCAGGACGCGTTCGGAAAATTCGCCAAACGCGACCTGACGTCAGCCGTCAGTTTCGCGGATATCCTGACGTACCTTCCATGCGATATTATGACCAAGGTCGATATCGCGTCGATGAGTCATGCGCTCGAAACGCGCGCGCCTCTGCTGGATCCAAACGTTCTGGAGCTTGCGCTTCAGATTCCGCTCAGGCACAAGTTGCAGGGACGCGTCGGCAAACGAATCCTGCGCGAAGCCTGTCGCGATCAGCTTCCCGCTGAAATCGACGCGCGTCCGAAAACAGGGTTCGGCGTTCCCCTTGATTCCTGGTTCCGCAACGAACTCAACACGACGCTTAAAGAGGCGCTCTTCGACAAGTCGACGCGGCGCCTTCCGTACTTCAATCACGCGTATGTCGAACGGCTCGTCAGGGAGCATGAAGAACGCCAGTTCGACCATTCGGCGCGTTTATGGGCGCTCCTCGTCTTCCGGCTCTGGGAGTCGCAACAGGGCGAAGAGTTTGTTTTTTAACAATTATAACCATTTTTTTCTTTAAATTAAATTTTCAGCCACAGAACGCCGAAGAGAGGTTAGGGACCGCTCTATCGGCGGTTGGAACCGGACTCGTCGGCCGCGCAAGGTTGCGCCCCGACGCAATTATACGGAAACTCCCCCTAAACGTTCGGCTTTGTAAAGGATTGCACTATGGCGGAATTTCGCGAAAACAGGGACGTCAGAAGACCGTTTTTGTCAACGCCTGACGCTCGCGTTTATTTTCCGGCTTCTGTTGTCGAAAAGGCGCGGCGCGACGCCGTCCGCTGTCTGAAGCGGGGCGAAGGCGTCGCTCTTGTCATTGGAGACGCGGGCGTCGGCAAGACGCTTCTTTCTCGCGTGCTGGCGTCGAATTTCGACGCGGACGATCTCGTCGCCGTCGTTTCGGCTTCGAGGAAGTTCACCGTAAAAGCGTTCCTCCAGCAGCTTCTCTTTGGATTGCATCAGACGTTCGTAGGGGGCGACGAAACAGAACTCCGTCTTATGACGCTTGACTATCTCGAACGCGCTCCGCAGAAGAGTCGAATTCTCCTTGTCGACGACGCTCAGAATCTTTCGCTTCGCGTCTTTGACGAAATCAGAATGCTTGTCGACAGTACCGAACCTCCCGCTCAGCTTTCCGTCGCCCTGTTCGGAACGCCCGCGCTCGAGGAACGTCTCAATCTGCCGCAACTCTATCCCTTCGCTCAACGCGTCGTAACGCGCGCATGGCTTGATTCCTTCAGCAGCGAGGAGGTCGATCGCTTCATCAACCGTGAACTCAAACGCGCCGGAGTCAACGCAAAGTTCACAAAAGCCGCGAAAAAGGCGATTGTCGACCTTACGGAGGGTTCGCCCCGCGTCGTCGTCCAGTTGTGCGACCGCGCCCTGTTCTTTGCGACCGAAAACGCCGCCGAACCCGAGGAGGGTAAGAAGTCGCGCGCCGTCGAAATCGACGAAAACGGCGTTCAAGCCGCCTGGCGCGATCTCCAAAGCATCATTGAGGAAGAATCCCGCGTAAATCCAGATTCCACCGACGACGTCGTTGAATTCGGCGAACTTGACGACGACGATTCGAACGGATATGATGAGAACGCGTCTGGAGAAGACCCAACGCACGCCGAAGATACGCAAACGGAGGTTAAAACGAGAGTAGACGAGGCGTCCCACGTCGTCGTGGAAGAAACTCCGAACGCTCAGGACGAATCTGCGTCGGTCTCGCTCAATTTCGTCCCGGCGAATTCGACTCCGACCATTTCGACAGATTCCGCCGCCGGCGACTCCGAGCCGGTCTCCAATCCCGAAAACGAGACTCTCACGGAAGAACGCAAGCGCGCGGCGAAGGTCTTTTGGGACCAGAAGGACGAGCACGAAAAGCACGAAACTCGCCTCGAAGACGATCCTGAAACGATTGAGGCGGCAAAAGCAGACGAAAGCGCCGACGAGATCGACGAATCCCTCGAAGCGCGGTTGCGCGCCAAGCTTGACGCGGCGGAAGCGCTCGCGCGTCAAAAGCCGGTCGAAGCGGCGCCAGCGTCAAAGGCGGAACCGATGAATTTCGAGCTCGTAACCGAAAACGGCAATTCGTATAAGACGACGAGCTCGGGGCTGGATTCGATCGCTGACGCGACGTTTGTTCGTCCTGACGGTTCGCGCGCGACGCATAAACAGATCCCCGATTTGTGGGAAAAAGGCGGGCGTTTCGACGAAGCGCTTGAACTTGATTCCGCATTTCCGCCGGTCTACGAATCACGCAAGAGCGTAACGCGCCGTCCAATCGCCTCGAACGACGACGGCTCCGACGCGTTCCGCAGCGTCAACGGCTTCAACGCGGACGACGCCGCGCTCTTCTC
>CACYBR010000533.1 GCA_902772705.1 uncultured Planctomycetota bacterium | reverse complement strand
ATTAACGCGCTGACGATTCCGTCCTTCGTGGACAACATGATTCCGAATCTGCTTGCTCCAGAGACGATCAAAGATCATCCTGAAATCGTGACGGATTTGCGCGAGATTATGGTTAGTCAAACTCCCGACGCGATTGCCGCCGGCGCGCGAGGAATGGCGACCCGACCTGACTCGTCTGATATTCTTCCCGAGATCGAGGCGCCGACGCTCGTGCTTGGCGGAGAGCATGATCAGCTGTCGACTCCCGTCGGGCTCGACGAACTCGCCTCCAAGATTCCGAACGCGAGCCGCGCGACTATTCCGCACGCGGGTCACCTTCCTCCGTTAGAGAATCCTGACGCGTTCGCTCAGGCGATTGTCGACTGGTATGACTCGAAAATTAAGGGATAACGCCCTTTGCCGCGTTCGCGATAAGCGCATGACGCGAACGCGCCTATTTGAACTATAATCTGTCGCCAACACGCCCGGGGACGCGCCGTCGTCCTCGGCCACGTTCGAAAGGTTTAACCGTTGGATTTACCCGATTTCAATAACGTTTCATCTGAGCCGGAATCTCAGTCGCAACGGTCTGTCGCAGCGTCCTGCGCTGAAAAAGTCTCGTCTTCCGACGCTTTAGCGCTTTCTGTTCCGTGCTCCGCCGAGGCGCCAGTCTCTGCGCCCGACGCGTCCGCCGTCGAAAACGGCGTGTCTTCAAGCGTTCCTGAGGACGCCGTTCCGTCCCCTGTCGACGATGCTCTTGTTCGCGCTCACGACGCGTCTGACGCTGAAAACGTCGTGTCTTCAAACGTTCCCAAGGACGCCGTTCCGTCTCCTGCCGAGGCGCCGGTTCGCGCTAACGACCCGCAGGGAGGGCCCAAACCGAAACGGCGGCGCGCCGACGCCGCGTCGATGGCCAAAGCACAGAAGGAGATTTCCGTTAGCGAATTCTTTGCCAAGAACCGACATCTGCTCGGGTTTGACAATCCTCGTAAGGCGTTGCTGACGACGGTCAAAGAAGCGGTCGACAATTCCCTTGACGCCTGCGAGGAGGCTGGAATTCTGCCGGAGATTTGGGTCAAGATTACGCGCGTCTCCGAGAATCGTTTTCGCGTGAGCGTTCAGGACGCCGGGCCGGGCATTGAGCCCAAGCAGATTCCGCTCATCTACGGCAAACTGCTGTATGGCTCGAAATTTCACCGGTTGCGAATGAGTCGCGGTCAGCAGGGAATCGGCATCAGCGCCGCTGGAATGTACGGGCTGCTGACGACGGGCAAACCGCTGGAGGTCCTTTCGAAAACGTCTGTTCGCCGTCCGACAACGTGGTTCATTGTTCGCATCGATTCCAAGACAAACACGCCCGAAGTTCTTAACGGCGCCGGACAGGGCGAGTCGATCCCCGCCAACGAAGAAGGACGAAGATTTTTCGTCGAACATAATCTTGACTGGGTTCCGGTCGACAGCGGAACGCGCGTGACGATCGAGCTTGAAGCGAAGTATGCGCGAGGACGCGGAAGCGTCGACGAATACCTCGCGCAGACCGCGCTCGCCAATCCGCACGCGACGTTTCACTATATCGATCCCGACGGTCAGGAGTTCGATTACCCTGCGACGGTCGACCAGCTTCCTCCCGAGCCCGTAGAGATCAAGCCGCATCCTTATGGGGTCGAGCTTGGCAAGCTCCTTGAAATGACGCGCGAGACGAACTGTTCGACAATGCGCAAGTTTCTCGTCGAGTCCTTCAGCCGAGTCTCTCCCGCGATCGCCGCAGACCTCTGTAACAAATCGAACATCTCGCCGCGAACGAATCCCCAGACGCTCAAGCGCGAAGACGTCGCGCGACTCTACGAGGCGATTGCGAAGACGAAGATTCCCGCGCCGTCTTCCGACTGCGTCGTGCCGATCGGCGAGCATAATATTCTCGCGGGGCTGCGTCAGATCGTCCCGGGCGAATTCTTCACGGCGGCGACGCGTCCTCCCGCAGTCTATCGCGGCAATCCCTTTATCGTGGAGGTCGGTCTCGCGTACGGGGGCGGCCCTTCAACGCAGAAGATCACGCGTGAGACGTTGCAGGAAACGCTTGCGGAGAGCGATACGCGTACGATCCGTCAGTTTCTGACGGCGTCCTTCGACGGGATAGGCTCCGACGGGGCGGATAAGATTATCAAGGTGGCGAACGTACGCCCTCGCGTTTCCCCTTCCAGACTGACGGCGCGAGAATTCGAGGCGCTCCTGAAGGCGCTTCAGACGTTAAACCTCTCCGAAGGACAGACGACTCAGGTTTAT
>CACYBR010000532.1 GCA_902772705.1 uncultured Planctomycetota bacterium | reverse complement strand
GCTCCTCGAAATCGTCGAAGATATCAAAGGGCCGGGCGCCAACATGCCCGCGGCTCTGCAGGCGGGCTACCAGACGCTCGTGCGCGTCGGCAAAGACGAGTTCGTCTCCGACTCCCGCGCGCGCTTCGACGTCGACCGCGTCGACGCCGCGATCGCGGAAATCTTCAACGATTTGACGTTCATGCCGGTCAAAGCCTTCGCGACCTTCGCCGCCTTCCCGAAGAGCTCCGTCGAATGGAACCCCTTCGTTCTGGAATCGTTCGTCTATCGCTTCAGCCGGATATTCCAACTCATGACGAACCAGAACGCGTTCAACTCGAACAACACGGGGGCGATCGTTCGCCGGGACGCGGGGTTCGATTCCTACGACGCGGTCCTCGTCGCCGCGGCCGCGCGCGGGTTCGAACGTCGTGAGTTCCCGAACCTCGCCAGAGACGACGTCGCGCCGTGGCTCGTCGACAAAGGCTATATGGAACGCTCCTCCGCCAAGGTCGACTGGATCGTGCGCGAGGTCAAGAAACGCCAGAAATAACACGCGTTCCGCGCGCGATCCCTCGCGTCGGTTCCAATGAGAACGCCGCCAAACCGGAGCCCCGGCGCCCTTTCATTATCCCCTACCCCCTTAACCGAGCTGGAGAAGATCATGGAGTCCAAACTCTATGTCGATTACCTCGACGTCGACGATAGTTACTTTCCGGTCGTCAACGAATCGACGATTGAAGAAGCGGAAAAGAAGGATCCGCTCTTCTGGATGCAAACGTATCCGCACGAGAGCTTCGTCAAGATGCTCGAAGCGATCGCCAATTCGCTCCAGCGCGTCGACGGCGAGATCAAGTCGCTCTGGATCGAGGGCGCCTACGGCTCCGGAAAATCTCACTGCGCCTACGCGCTCCGAAGGATCCTCGAGACGAGCGCTGAAAACCTCCGCGAATTCTGGCGTCGCTACGACGTCGAGCTCGCTCATGGCAAGCCGGAACTGCTCGAACGACTCCTCGCTGGCAAATCGAAAAAAAGAATTGTCACCGCGTACCGATACGGCTCCGCCGACGTCGAAACCGATCAGAAATTCTACTTCGCGCTTCAGGAAACGGTCATGAAGGCGCTGCGAGACGCCGGAATCCCGTACGAGCAGGGCGCGCTGAGAAACGCGGCGATCAGCTGGTTTGAAAAAGAGACCGCTGGGAGAAAGCTCAACAAGGAGTATTTTGACGGACTCCTTGCAGGGGGCGGGTCAAGATTCTTCTCGCAAAAGCTCACGGCGGACGAGATCGTCAAACGCCTCAAACACAGCAAGGACGCGGACGAGCTCAACTCGCTCATGGACGCGATCGCTCAAGTCGCTCAGGAGAACCAAATCAACGCGCTCGTGCTGACCGTCGACGACCTCAAAGACTGGCTCCGCAACGTCGTCGAAAAAAACGGAATCCAGTTCGTCTTCATCTGGGACGAATTCTCCGAATTCTTTACCACGCATAAGACGCTCACCTCGCTCCAGAAGCTCAACGAACTCTGCGGCGTCGTACCCTTCTATTTCGTTCTCGTCACGCATGGCGTCGCTAATTCTTCCGCCGACAATCAGGAGGACTGGAAAAAACTCGTCGACCGCTTTACACGGATCGCCATCGAGCTTCCGGAAAACGTCGCGCTTCAGCTCATCGCGCACGCGTTCCCGCCCAAGGAGAACCGCCGCAAAGAATGGCTCGAACTCGCCGAAGAACTCAACGACGGACTCAAGGAATCGCGCGAGGCGGTCATGGACTCCGCAAGGATCCGCGATCCCAGAATCGTCGAGAGAATTATCCCGATCCAGCCAATTGCGGCGCTCGCGCTTAAACATCTCGCGTCCGCGTTCCAATCGAACCAACGCAGCATGTTCAACTTCATCAAAACGAAGGATCCCAACGTTCCCGCGTTCCAGCGCTTCATCCGTAACCACGGTCCGTTCGGTAAGGAAAACGCGCCTCTTTTGACCGTCGATTACCTCTGGGATTTCTTCTACGTTCGAAACGCCGCCAGCCTGACGCCGCGCGTTCGCGCCGTCTTCGACCGGTTCGCCGAACTCAATAATAATCTGGACGACAAGGAACTCCGCGTCCTCAAAACGACGCTCATCATGCAGGCGCTCAGCGCTGAAACCGGCGAAGGAAAAGAGCTGCTCCTTCCCACTCTTGAGAATCTGACGCTCTCCTTCGAGGGAATACACGATCTCGAACGCAAGACGTGCGGCAACGTCGTCAACAACCTCGTGAAAAAGAACGTGCTGATCGAGCGTCAGTTCGGAAAGCTCAAGGTTTTCAACGTCGAAACGATCGGAACGGGCGATTCGGGGTTCCGTAAGTACGAAAAAAAGGTCCGCGAAAACGCCGATACGGGTCAGCTCGTCTCCGCCGGCGGTCTCGACGCCGTTCTCGACCTTACGACGCCGCTCGCGATGAGATTCGGCGTCAACGGCAAACCCAAGGTCTACACGGCGACCGAGAAAGATTTTGCCAACGTCCTCCAGAATCTTGGAAAAGCGCCCTTCGACGCGGTCGTGCTCTTTGCGCGCGACGCCGAAGAGGCAAAACGGCTCCGCAAGCTCGTCAGGGACTCGGACCTCGTCCCGAAACTCCAACATACCGCGTTCATCGACGCGACGGAAACGACCGTCGATCACGAACTGTTCGAACGTTATGTCGTCAATCAGGCGTGGGCGGAATATTATCAGTCGTCGCTCGGAGACCGCCAAGCCGCGCGCAAATTCACCGAGCACGCCAAATCGACGCTGGCAGAATGGAAAAAAGCGATCCAAAACGGCTCCTTTACCGTCG
>CACYBR010000531.1 GCA_902772705.1 uncultured Planctomycetota bacterium | reverse complement strand
GAGCCCGCGCCTGTGACCGTCGTATAGAGCGTGTTCTCCTGATGGCATGAAAGGGGATGACGATACGCGTCGTATCGATGGATAAACTCCGCGACCTTAACCCACGGGTTGTCGTTGAAATCGTAGAATTTCTGGTCGCCGCGTTCACGATAGAAGTCGTTGTCGGCCTCCTGCGCGAGCGTCCACATCACCGGGTATGCGGAGTACCGCGCGACCCAGTAACGTGAAATGGCTTCGAGATACCGCTCGTCGCTCGCCAGCTCCTTTGTCATTAAACTGGAGAAGAAGAATTCCGCGTTTGCGTGGACGAGCCCCTTTTCGGCAAGGTACTGAAAATATCGGTCGTCCATTTTGAATGCGGCGGCGTCGGACGCGTCGAGCTTTCCGTCGGCAAGATTCGCACGCGCGCCGATCGGCTCAGACTGGTAGACGGTGAAGCCCTGCTCGACGCGCTTGTCCACGATATATTTGAAATGCGATTCCGCGCCGGTTTCGCCAGCATAGGGACCGGGAGAATCGAATTCCTCCCGACACATGCTCCAGTGCGTGTCGCCGAGGTAGAAGAACGGGGTCCCGTCCGCGTAGACAAAGCGCTTCGTACCGTTTGTCATGACGAAGCCGCGCTTGTAGATTTCCAGATCGCCGGAATACGGCCTCGCGACGACCTTTCCCGTTTTGCCGTCGAGATCGGGATCGTCCGGCGCGGCGGTTGAATAATCCCAGTCACCCGGTTCGGTCGGGGCAAAGCGAACGACGAACGTCTGATCGCCGTCCCAGAATCCCGGAATTGTGAGCGAGGTTCCCGTCGCGGTATTCGTGAAGGTAGCGTCAAACTGCGCGTAGACCTGCTCGCCCTCGCGATAGCTCTTGCTCGAGACGAAAGGCAAATCCGCGGCGATCCACGTTTCGGTTTCGAATCGCGCGGGCGCTCCCTCTCTGTGCTCCTCGGGGTCGTCGGAGGTCGACTCGTGCAGCACGCCGCCGACGCTCCCAGAGCCGGCGAAGGAAACCTCGCAGAGCGGCAAAAGGAGCATGAGGAGCGTTGAAATAGAAAGAATCGTTCGTCTGTCCAGCATAAGAAAAACTCGTCCGTTTAACATGGGTCGCTCCTCAAATTTGCACGTTTCTTACGTCGTCTTTAGTTCTCAGTCACACGACGCATGACGCTCTCCGACGCGGCGCCGCCTTTTCTGACTCGCCGCCGTATTATAAAAGCTTCTTTTCTTGACGACAACGTCTGCGCCTGCGCCTGACGGCAGAAAAAGAATAATTGTCGCCTCGGCGCCATGCGTTGTGACGCTCTCGCAGGAGAATTGCCCGCCGTGCAAAGACGCGATGAAAGACGTCGCCGAACTGCGAGAGAAGAAAATCCCCGTCTACGTGTTCGACGCGACCGACAGTTACGGCTCCGAACTGGCCGAACGATACAAGGTCGATAAAACGCCGACCTTTGTCGTTCTCGACGCCAAATACAATCCGTCGACGCGGTTTGTCGGCGTGGGCGTCGCGCCTCAGATTGCAGACGCTTATAACGCGCTTGTCGACTCTTGTCCTATTTCACTGGGAACGCCTACCGACCCCGACGGGAAAAGCGACGACGAAGAGCTTGCTCCGACGTCGTCGCCTGGCGTTCCCCAAAACACAACGCCGCCCTCCTACGATTTCAGGACGCGGCCCGCCGTTTACGACGTCTCTTCCGACGTCGGGTTTCTCGAAGACTCTAACAACCGCTGGCTGAATCGCGGTCGGAAAGAAGAGCCGAAGCAGGGTGGAAAAGAGAACGAAAACTCGGAAAATCGTCCGAAATTCGGCGAAAAACTCGCCGATTCCGCCGTCGACGCCATAACGACCAGAATCGAGAAAAAATCAACGATAAGGCCGATTCCGTCAGGAACGACCTGCGCAATAAATGGAACGCCGTCAAATATCGGCTCGCCGCCGCGATCGTCGTCCTCGTCGCTCTCGCGCTCCTGCTCGCTGAAGGCGCCGCCGCGCTCGCAAAACGCGCATGGCGAAAAACGCGCGCGTTCTTTATCGATTTGCGCGATTATCTCAAAAATAAGGAGCAAAAATGAGCCCCGCTATTCGTTCCAGGGAAAGCCGAAAAGACAAACGCAAAGAATCAGAAGATAAACCATGATGAACAAGAGCGAACCTCCGAAAAAATACAGGAAGTTCGAATGCGAACACCCGCTCTTCTCGTTCAGCTTTGGAAAATGACGCGTCCCGATAAAGAGCCAAGCGCCGCACGCAACAATCTCGAAAAGCGCCGTTATCCAAAAACCTCGCCAATACATAATCACCCCTCCGCCGCGACGGCGCGGCTCCCGGTATGCTATCTGACGCCCGGTTGAAACTGGCGCCGTTCACTTAGCAAACTCCAGCCCGCCTCGTTGGGCGGGCGTCTGATTCACAATGCGACCGGAGGTCCCCCAACGCAAGCGACCAACGGGAGCGGTTACGATAGACCAGCCGCGCGGCTAGCGCGGATTGGGGTCCAGCGGCCGACCGCTGGCGGTCGAAGGTAAACAATTTCCGGCGGCGAGTCAAGCGCAGAAAGGACTTTAACATGACATATCCCGAGCAGATCGTTCAGCTCGATCCCGACAAACCGAACGTC
>CACYBR010000530.1 GCA_902772705.1 uncultured Planctomycetota bacterium | reverse complement strand
GAGACGCCCTGATAGCTCAGTTGGTAGAGCAAGCGGCTGTTAACCGCTGGGTCCAAGGTTCGAGTCCTTGTTGGGGCGCTTTTAACCCTGTCGTTCGGCAGGGTTTTTTGTTTTCTTGTCCATCAAACTTTTTCTTTCTCGTTAAAAAAAGACGTTTCTTCCAGCTGTTCGGAAAGAAACGCCTTCTTCTTGACGAATGTTTAACTCTGGACGCCAGACGGCTCGTAATCAAGTTGATTTAAGAACGATCCAATCTCCCAGTCGCGGAAACATTTGCGCGATCGAAAAGAGCAATCGCGCCTTGGCGGGAACGACGAGCTCGGGGCGGCGTTTCTCGCACTTGTGAAGGATCTTTTGCGCGAGCTTATGCGGATCGATCTTAGCGACCTTGACCCCTCCTCCCGGCATAAGCGCAGACTCCGGGACCCCTTCGGCGTCCTTAAGCGCGTAGAGTCGGGGATTGTCTCTTTTAACAGGACCAGGACAGACGAGGAGGACGTGGAGCCCGTCGGGCGCGGCCTCAAGACGCAACTGTTGCGAGAACGCCGCGACTGCATGTTTGGTGACAGGATACGCGCCGACCCACCGAGCGGCGCTTTTTGCCGCGAGCGAACCGATGTTAACAACATGTCCTTTGCGTTTGATCAGGTGCGGGTACGCGGCTTGCGTGCACGCGATCGTTCCCATGACGTTAAGGTTCCAGAGGTCGTTAAATTCTTTGAGAGGGGTTTTCATCAAAAACCCACGATGCGTTCTGCCGGCGGCGTTGACCAGCACGTCCAGCGCGCCATATTTCGCGACGGTTTCGTCGACGATCCTTTGCGTGTCGTCCGGATTGACGACGTTCGCAACCAGAGGAAGGACCTCGATTCCCTGAGCGCGCATTTCTTCTGCGGTTTTTTCAACGTCGTTCGCCTCCAGACCAACGATCGCCATTTTGGCGCCCGCCGCGCCAAACGTTTCCGCGACGACGCGTCCCAAGCCGCTTGAACCGCCCGTGACCAATACGATTTTATCCTTCCAGTAACTCATTTTTGGGATCTCTGCTTGTTAACAATCGTGACCATGTCGTTCGGCGTTCGTACAGACGAATGAAGACGCACGTAATTATACCGAGGCCGGACGAGTTTCCAATGTGCAAAGAAAAAAGGCGCGGCCAGAAAATCAGCAACGATTCCTGCCACGCCTTTTAGTGACGTCAAAGGACCGCGAAGCGCGCTCCAGATACAAAGATCAGCACCATCCGCGGAGCTTCATAGCGTCGGCGACGCGCTTGATCGCGACGAGGTAAGCGGCTTCACGAAGGCTGACCTTTTTCTCTTCGCTCATCGCGTAGACGGCCTTGAACGCGCGCGTCATCTTCGTATCGAGACGTTGCTGAACTTCTTCCAGTTCCCAGTAGTAGTTCTGGGCGTTCTGGCACTGTTCGAAATAGGAGACGGTTACGCCGCCGGCGTTAGCAAGGTAGTCAGGAATGAGGTGGAGTCCTTTGGCGTCGATGATCTTGTCTGCTTCGGGCGTGGTCGGACCGTTGGCGAGTTCACAGATAATCTGAGCCTTGATTCCGTCGGCGTTTTCTTCGGTAATCATGTTCTCGAGCGCAGCCGGGAAAAGGACCGTGACGTCGAGCGCGATGAGCTCGTCGTTGGTAATCGGCTTGGCGCCGGGGAAACCGGCGAGAGTACCGTTCTTGAGCTTGTAATCGACCAGCGTCTTAGCGTCGATTCCGTCCGGATTATAGACGCCGCTCTTGGAGTCGGTCGCCGCGACGAGCTTCATGCCGAGAATCTCTTCCGAAAGGGTCGCCGCGTACTGACCGGCGTTTCCGAACCCCTGAACCGCGCACGTCTTACCCTTAAGCTCGATTCCGTAGGCCTTTGCACATTCGCGAGTGCAGTAGACGCCGCCACGAGCCGTCGCGTCGCCACGTCCCTGAGAACCGCCAAGTTCGATCGGCTTGCCCGTGATCACGCCCGGATGACATTCCTGCTGGATCTTTTCATATTCGTCCATCATCCAAGCCATGATCTGACCGTTCGTATAGACGTCCGGAGCAGGAACGTCCTTCGTGATGCCAATAACGGGAGCGATCGCGCGAATATAAGCGCGCGCGAGACGTTCCTTTTCCGTAGCGGAGAGCGCCTTGGGGTCGCAAACGACGCCGCCCTTGCCGCCGCCGAGAGGAATATCGACAACAGAGGTCTTCCAGGTCATCCAGCAGGCGAGCGCGCGAACCGTGTCGATCGTTTCGGTCGGGAACCAGCGGATACCGCCTTTTGCGGGACCACGAGCCGTATTGTACTGGACGCGGAAGCCCTGGAAGACTTTCGTGGAACCGTCGTCCATTTTGACGGGAAGAGTGACCCAAACTTCGCGCTGAGGAGCGCTCAGAAGGGCGGTGGTAGCGGCGTCAAGGTTG
>CACYBR010000529.1 GCA_902772705.1 uncultured Planctomycetota bacterium | reverse complement strand
TCGCCCTGAACCGCGCCCGCGTTTGGGTCGTAACCGTCTTCCTTCGTCGGATAGCGTCCACGCGCGTCCATGAAGGCTTGGAGCTCGTCGCGTACACGCTCCAGACGCGGAATCAGCGCCCTTTCGCGTTTGCGCGTCTCGTTCAACCTCACGACGCTCATGCCGCAGCTCGCGAGCGCGACGGCGAGAACGAGCCCCAGAAGAAAGAGACCATAGGGACCCAAATCAGTACCGGAGAAACTCGCGCTCGTCCCGACGTCGTCCAGAAGCGACTTCGCCATGGAATACCAATGCGCGGCGGTCGCCGCAATCGCGAAGACAACCGCCGCCGGCGCGACGATGCGACGCATGACAAGCTTCACAATCAGCCAGATCACAGTTTCTCCTCACCCGAAAGTCATCGATTCCAAAAGCAGAACGAGCGCGCCGTCATAGGCGACGCGTCATTCCCCATATCGCGCGTTGCGCGCGTCGACTCCGACGTATTCGAGATATTCGCGTTCTTTCGCGTGCATAATCGGCGCGTCTTCGGGCGTATGGTCGTCGTAACCGACCAGATGCAGCGCGCCGTGAATCGCGTACATGAGCAGCTCGTCCTCGGGAGGCCAGCCGTAGTCGGGGGCGCGCTCGACCGCATAATCGGAGCAGACGACGATATTGCCCTCGATGAGCCCCTTGTCGCGATCGTCCTCAAGCGCAAACGCGAGCACGTCGGTGACGTAATCGTGTCCGAGGAATTGCCGGTTCATTTCATGCATGGGTTCGGCGGCAATCGCGGCGATCTCGATCGAACCACGGCGGTAGTCGGCGTCGGCGAGGATTTTGGAAATTGCGCGGCGCATACGCTCAAAGTCGACGGTCAGCCGCGATTGTTCGTCAATAAAGGCGAAATGAACGTCATTGTCAGGCATAACGACACGCCGCGAGAAGTCGCGGGCTCCTGAGCGTCAGTGAGGGGTCTTGATGATTGCCGACGCGTCGGCGATGGACGATCCGTCGGTTTTAACGCGAGGGGATTTGACAATCTGGCTGCCGTCGCCGCGCGCAACCTTACTGTCGCTCGTCTTGACAATCTGGCTGCCGTCGCCGCGCGCAACCTTACTGTCGCTCGTCTTAACGATCTGACTGCCGTCGGCGTGGGCAATCTGACTGTTTTCCTTCTGCTCCTTATCATTATCCGCGTCGGGATACTTCACGCGCGAATGACGACTCGCAAGCAACGAGGTCACGAGGCTCTGCTGGATCGTCTGCACTTCTCCAAAGGTTAGGCCTGAATCCTGGAACTGGCCGTCTTCGATGCGCATTTCGGTAATTTTGCGCACGAGGTTCTCGACACGTCGCGGCGCCCAGTCTGTCAGCGACCGGCTCGCGCTTTCGACAGCGTCGGCGAGCATGAGGATCCCGGCTTCTTTCGTCTGAGGGATCGGACCGGGATATCGGAACGGAGCTTCGTCGAGCCGCGCGTCGGGATCCTCCTCCTGCGCCGCCTTGAGCGCGCGCTGGTAGAAGAAACTCACGAGCATCGTTCCATGATGCTGTTGGATCAGGTCGACGATCTCGCGCGGAAGACGATACTTGATCCCGAGGTTGACGCCGTCCTTGACGTGCGCGACGATGACGAGCGCGCTCATGCGCGGTTCGAGTTCGTCGTGGATGTTGTAGCCGTTCTGGTTCTCCGTGAAGTATTCCGGCTTCATCATCTTGCCGACGTCATGGAAATAGGCGCCGACTTTAACCAGATAGGAACGAGCGCCAATCGCTTCGGCGGCCGCCTCGGCAAGGTACGACGTTTGCAGCGAATGGTTATACGTCGCCGGCGCGCGCTGGTTTAGCTCGATCATAAGCGGATGCGACGGATTGGTGTACTCAAGGAGCTGCATCGGGGTCACGACATGAAAATAGAGTTCGACGACCGGAAGCAGACACGTCGTGAGCGCTCCGCCGAGAAACGCCCACAGTCCGTGTGAAAGCGCGATCATGCACGAGTATTTCAGATCGTCGATCACGAACGCAAGTCCTCCGTCGCCGACAGTCGGTCTCATGGAATCGTTGGAGACGACGCTCGTAGCGAGAGAGAGCATAAAAGCGCAGACGGCCGTGTCGACCGCCAGAAAACCGAGTTGGAATCGCGTGCGGACGGATCGCGCCATAAACGCGACAAAAACGGAGGTTCCGCACAGCGGCACGAAGATTTCGAGTCCTCCGCCGCTGGAAATCGTCAGCATGAGAGAGAGCAGAACGCCAACCGTCAGCGCAACGCCCAAAGAAATCGCGAAGGTCGTCAATTCAACGAAAATGACGACCGGCGCAAGTTCGACCAGCGTTCCCCTGTTGGGCCAGAA
This sequence comes from uncultured Planctomycetota bacterium, assembly GCA_902772705.1. GTDB lineage: Bacteria > Planctomycetota > Planctomycetia > Pirellulales > Thermoguttaceae > RUG369. Next base: position 8,239 of record CACYBR010000529.1, on the reverse strand, counting down.
GACCTGAATCGAGCGTCCAACAAGAAAGAAGACGACAAGGAACCCCATGAAGCCCAGCACCTCGCGCGCCGTTTGATGCGCGTCGATGGCGCCGTTCACGGCGAGGCGCCGCGCGACAACGATGAAGTACGCGCTCAGGAGTAGCAGCGTGTTGAGCGCAAACGTTGCGAAGAAACGAATAAAGCGCGAAATCGGCAGGCGCGAGCGCAGGTAGCTCGCTCGCTCTTCCCTGAGCCATTCATATTCGACGTTTCCGATCCGATCGTTCGCGTGCACAATCGGCTCGCCCACGACGAAATTCTGATAAACGTCGCCCACTTTACTGACCGCCTCCGCCTGCGCGTATTTCGTATTGGCAACGTCTTCGGTAAGAGTCACGGGGGGCAGTCTGCGAATTCTTTCGAAGATCAGTTCCGCAACTTGATCGTGCTGAAATTTAGCGTTGAGTCGAGTCTTTAGAGCGAGCCCGTTGCCAAAAAGAACTTCAGGGGTACGAACGTTCTTGACCACAAGCTCACGGTCGACCATCTCCGTGAAGGATTCGTCCTTCTTTTCCTTGTTTTCGTTCTCTTCTTCACGACTTCTTGAGCTCGCGCCAAGCAGCGGAAGAGCTTTTTCAAGGTCCAGCTTTCTGGCGTTGGCTATGTCGTAGACCTTGATCGTTTCCTGGTTGCCAGCGTTGGTGGTATGCAGATCCTTAATAACGCCATTTTCCTCGTATATCGCGAAGGAGTTGTTGAGAATCTCCTGGTAGTTCTTCAGCTCGACGTCTTCCTCAAAGTAGTTCTGCAACCTTTCCAGCGCCTGTCGTTCCTCCTCAGGGGTCGGATGGGACGACAGATAACAGCGCAGCGTCTTGCGTTCGTCTGGCGTAGGTCTGTCGTTCATGCCCATAATCTTTTGCATTTCCTGGAGAAGCATCTGTTTATAGGCGATAAGCTTGGAAGGATCGTTCACGTAATAATGAGGCGAGTTCTTGAGCGCGATCGATTTGTTTTCGGCTGTTTGCCGAGCGTTGATCGAGGAGAACGGCGTGTTGCAGATAACGTCGCGGTCGGGCGCGGAGAAGAGTTTAAACTTCAGCGGTTGATCCCACGCTCCGCAGATTATGGTAACAATAAGAGAAGCGGCAAAGACGATCCCGAGCTTTTTGAGTCCGTCGTCGTTGCAGATAATTTTTTTAAATCTCTCTAAGAATCCGTTGTAATCAATACGGGACGCAACGCGCTGAGCGCGCGTTCGTACGCGTTCTGTAGAAGACATTGACGGGATTACTCCTATTCGAACCGCCGCTCGTCGGACGCGTCTTCCATGGACGTCTCGTCGCTGGCGTGTAAAGTGGCGTGTTTAACGTCGTTGTCGATCATATCGTCGCGACGTTTGATCCCAACGGGATCGTCGTGATTCCCGAGCGCGTCCGACGCTGCGAAGGCGTCCGCCGCGCTCTCGAAACGTCCGCGTCGAAACGCGCGCGTCCGTCCGCCGACATATTCGTTTTCCCCGAAATCCTTTTCATAGGCGTCGACGATTTGCTGAACGAGCGCGTGACGTACGACGTCGCCGCGCCCAAGCGTGAGGAATCCAATTTCAGAGACGTCGCGCAGGCGTTCAAACGCGTCGACGAATCCGTTGCGAACTCCGCGCGGAAGGTCCGACTGCGTCGCGTCGCCGCAGACGACGACGCGCGAGTTGAAGCCCATGCGCGTAAGGAACATTTTCATTTGAGCGACCGTCGTGTTCTGCGCTTCGTCAAGGATGATGTACGCGTCGTTAAGCGTCCGCCCTCGCATGTACGCGAGCGGCGCGATCTCGACGCGGGAGTCCTCGATAAACTGGCGAAGAAGGTCCGACTGCGTCATATCCGCGAGCGAGTCGAAGAGCGGGCGGAGATACGGATTGATCTTCTCCGCGAGATCGCCCGGTAAAAAACCAAGATTCTCGCCCGCTTCGACCGCTGGCCGAACTAATATGATCCGGCGCGTCTCGCCCGAACGCAGCGCTTCAACGGCGCGCGCCGACGCAAGATACGTCTTGCCAGTGCCCGCAGGACCGGCGCAAAAGAGCATCTCCCTCTTGCGAAGCTCCTCGCAGTACTTTGCCTGACCCGCCGTCTTGGCGCGAATCGTTCGGCCGCCATAAACTTCAAAGGGCGGCGTCGCGCTGACCTGCTCGCCGCGCATAACCTCGTCGATCGCGCGCTGAACGTCGTCTGCGACCAGCGGCGCGCCGTCGCGGTCGACCCAGCGTTGAAGCTGCTCTAGCAGGTACGCGCAGCGCCGCGCGCTCTCCGCGTCTTCCGAACGTACAAGCAACTTGCCCTTCTCCGCGTCGACCACGACGCGAACGCCAAGCGCCTTGCGGATACGACGAAGATGCTCGTCGCTCGACCCGAGGACGTTTTGAAGGATGCGGCCGCTGAGAACAACGACGGAAAGTTCTTCCATATACTATAATTCTGTATTATTCTGCGTGTCTGTATTGTCTGGCGTCATTCGTGAACCGTCACGCTTGAAACGGCCAGACGTCGCCCAGCGCGGCGCGTTGAAGTTCGGCGATCGCGCTCGTTCCCTTCTTTGCGAGACTCAGCAGCGCGGCAAGCTGTTCCTCGTCGAACGTGCTTTCCTCGCCGGTTCCCTGAATCTCGACAAATCGGCCGCCGCGCGTCATGACGACGTTCATATCGACCTCGGCGGCTGAGTCCTCCGCGTAGCACAGATCAAGCATGGGACGACCCTCGACGAGACCGACGCTCACCGCGGAGACGGAGTCCCGTAGCGGAAAGACGTCCGGATTCGGGAGCCGGTCGCGGATCGAGACGAGCGCGTCCACAAGCGCGACGCATGCGCCCGAGACGCAAAGGGTCCGCGTGCCCCCGTCCGCCTGAAGAATATCACAGTCAAGGTAGACGGTCCGTGGTCCAAGCGCTTCCGCGTTAAACACGGCTCGCAACGAACGGCCTATGAGACGCTGGATCTCCGTCGCGCGTCCGTCTGGCCGATCCTGACGCGGCTTGCGCGTCTTAACGCTGCCCGGGAGCATTCGATATTCCGCCGTAAGCCATCCTCTTGACGGCGCTTCGTCGTTCTCGCGCTTCATCCATGCGGGAACCTCCTCGACGACGCTCGCCGTGCACAGCGCCATCGTGTTGCCGGAGGAGATGAGAACGCTGCCTGCGGCGTTCGTAAAACCCCGCTGGATTTTGATCGGTCTCGTCTGGTCAAAAAGACGTCCGTCGATTCGTGTTTCGCTCATCGTCTTTGCGTCGTCCTGATTATACGTTGTGTCTCTACCGTCGACCAAAGAGCCCTGTCATTGCCAGAGAGGTCCAGGACTCGAACCTCGACGGCTCCTCGTCGATCTCGCGCAGGAGTTCCTTTACGGGTCGAAATCGCGCGTCAAGGAGCTCCGGCTCGTTGGAACGCAAATTGGGCGCGTCGAGTTCGACGCGACAAACGACGCCCAGGTGCACGCGTCCGACCTCGGTCTGATCGTCGTTGACGAGCCCGACCTTCTGGAACGAGAGAACGTTCGCGCCCACGACGACTTCCTCGTCGATCTCGCGTCGGACGCCCGCGTCAAAAAGGCTCTCGCCGTCTGCATGAACGTCGGACTCGTTGACGTGACCGCCCACGCCGACGCTCCATTTAGAACGCAACCGTTCCTCTCCCTGCCCTTTGCCGCGCAGATACGCGAAGACAAACGTCTCTCCCGCGGCGTCCGTATGGGTAAAGAGGACGTACGGAATGAGCTGCTTGAATTCGGGATCGCGCTCGGCGTCGCCGCGCCGCATAAAGCGCAGCTGGTCGGACGCAAAGAGCGCGTCGGCTTCGTCGATCGCGTCTCTGGAAAACCCCTGAAAGGCGCCCAGCGCGCGAAAGGCCTGAGTAGGCGCGACGAGGACGCGTTCCTCGTCCTTATCGCGTCGCGCACGTTCGACGCGCTCGTTATTCTTCGATGCTTCTGAAGGCGGCGGCATGGTGGAATTGTACCAAAAAATCAAACGGCGCAAACGCGCGCGCAGGGCGTTCGGCGCTTTGTCATTTGTGAAGTGTTCCGGTTATAACGATTATCATCGTGTCACGCGCAACGGTATGATATTATATCTTAAACGTAATCAGGGTTAAGAGGGACGGAAAAACGCGACGTTATCCCTTTGATTTTGTCGCTACTCTGTTATTTAATCATGGGTTACAGTATGAAGTACAACGCAACTCTTTCATTTTTAAGAAAAAAGTCCCGCTTCATCCAGAGTAAAACTGGGCAAAGCGGGACTTTTATGCATGGACTTGTTACTACGAACAGATTGACGTCCGACTACTTGTAAAGTCTCGAGTCAGGAAGATTCGACGTCATCGGCACGGAGTTTTGCGCGGCGGGAGCCGGAACCGCGTTTGGCGCGGACGCCTGCGCGGCGGCGCGCGACCCGTTCGGATTGGAGACCAGCTCAACGCCGGCGCCGGGCGCGGCGGGGTTCGTCAGAACGGTGCGGCGCGGGATGCGAACGACCTCCGTTTCGCGCGCGCCGTTGGCGTCGTCGGACCAGTTGACGATACAGATGATCTCGGCGCCTTCCATACCGCGTCGTCGGAGCGCGTCGAGCGCGGCTTCGAACTGCTCTTCCTCTTTATTGAACGCCTCGACCTTTTCACGATTGTTGAAGGTCGTCCAGCGGATTAATTCCGAGTTAGGGGTCGGCAGCGGGTCGGCGGCGTAGGACGATCCCTGAGCGTTGGGCGCGGTCTGCGCGACAATCTGGGGCGCCGGGGTCTGCGGCTGCGCAACCTGTTCGTTCGAGGTCTGAACTTGAGGGGCTGGCGGATTCTGCGCGGCGCTCGCGAGGAGCGGATCGTTCGCGGGCGCGTCTTCGTCCAGAAGCGAATTTTGAGGAGCGGGCAGCGGGTCGGCGAGGGGATCGGGATACGCGCCGCCGGCGACAAGAGCCGCGTCGGCGTCTGGGGTCGGGAGGGAATTGGCGCTCATGGAATCGGCGAGCGGATCGGCGACGGAATGAGAGAGGGGCGAGTCGTTGAGAGCGAGCTGCGAACGCGTGGAGGACGCGGAGTCCGTTTCGCTCGCGGTCGTCTGCGGCGCGGCGTCAGCGAGAGTCGCGGATTCGTTCAACGTCGCCTCGCGGACCGATTCAAGCGCGTCGTGACTTTCGGACGCGACGGGCCGATTTTGGAACGCCTGAGCGATCTGGAACGAGGAATTGTCGGGCGCGGGCTCAGCCTCGTGCGGAGCCGCCGACGGAGCGTTTGGAAGCGCCTGAGAAGACTGAGCCGTCGGGAACGAGGAGGCGTCCGAGAGCGCGTTGGTCGCGGCGGCGGATCGCGCGAAGGCGTCCGTCGCATTGTCGGGGAAATTCGAGAATTCGGAGGGCGTCGAAAGCGCGACGTCGGCGCGTTGGACGTCTTCCGGCGACGCGACGGCGGAATTGACGCCGCTCAGATCGACGACCGGCTTGCCGTTCTCATCAAGGGACGATACGGGTTTTGAGAACGCGACGGAGGCGCCCGGCGCGTTGGACGCGGCAAGAGCGTCCGTCTTTTGACGGGCAGGCGCGACGTTCTCGGCGGCTTTCTTCTGAGCGTCGAGCTCCATGAGGCGCGCAATAGCGGAATCGATCTCCGCGTCGGTCGCGGGCGCGTCAAACTTTCCGGCGATCTGATCGCGATAAACGGTAGTAAGGTTGCGGTTCACGAGCAAAGACTGGCTCACGACCGCGGCAGGCACGACGCACGCCTCGGCGACGTTCGCGCCAGAGACGAAAAGGCCCGCAAAGTAAAAGCGTCCGTTGCGCAGGACGTAGAAACCGGAACCAACGTCTTGCGCCGCCGGTGGATTCGTCGCTTCTACGTAAGAAAAGTACGAGCTTTGTTCTTCGCTGTTCTCATAGAATCGACGCTGATCGACCGAGGAAACGTCATGATACGATTTGACGACGCCGTCTGGCCGTCGAGAAAAGGAAACGCCGCGTTCGCCCGGTTCAAGCGGCGATTTCTTCGGCAGAAACGCGACCGGCTTAACGGGCGACTCAACCTGCGCCGCGACAAACGCGACGCCGGAGTTCGGATCGCATCGCACGCACTGGGCGCCAGAATTCTCAAGAGCGCCCGTCTCGGCGTTAAAAACTTCGACCGTAACTCCGGGATAAGTCGCAGGATCGTCGATTCCCGTAAAGAGACTCGACGCCACGACGGAAAGAACCTCGTGGTATTCTGAGTTGTAGTGGATCGCGGAACCGACGCCTTCTCTCGGAACGCCGCCGTTGGGATCCTTGACGACGACGCGAATCGTCGACGCTTCCAGTCTCGCTTCGCCGATGAGATTGGAGATCTCCTCGGTGCGCGCGTCGAGAATAGAGGCCTCCGATTCGACCGATTGAGCGGTCTCGGGCGCTCCCATGTCGAGAGACTGTCCCAGCGTCTTCACAGCGCGGTCGAGAGAATGCGGGAAGAGGAACCCGAGCGCAGGCTTTGCCTGAGAAAGATACTCCGGTTCCTTCGTGCGGACGCGCGGATTCGCGGCGACCGCGTCGCGCCCCTTTTGGAACAGAGCGAGCAGGCGTTTGGCGGTGACGCCGACGTCGTCCTTTCGAACGACGAGACGCCCAAGCTCTTTGCCGTCGAAGAGGAGTACCAGCGTCGGGACTGTTTTGACTTGATATTGCTCGAAAAGGACGTCTCCGCCAGAAACGCGCTCGACGCGTTGAATCGGATAATTCTTGCGACGCATTTCGTTGAGAAGCTTCGTCGTCGGCTCGCACGCCGGATTGTTTTTCTCGGAGAATTCCAGAAGCGTGAGACGCTGAGCGAATTCCGAGGTTTTGGAATACGCCTGAGTCTTCCACGCGGATTCGTCCTTTGTGGTCGAGACAGCGCGCGGCGCGGTCTTAGGCGTGGTCGCTTTTTTAGAGGCGCCCAGCGCGATCGTCGCGGTTCCCGCCAGTCCGAGAACGGCGACGATCAACATCGTTCGACCGACGCCGGCGGCGATACGACGGTAAAGATTACGAAACATTTTCAAGCTCCATGCTAAATCTGCCACGTCCCGATTCTTCGCGCGTTACGCATGAAATCAGGTCGTCCCAAACCGAGGTTCGGGAAAGTAAGTCCATTCGCGTCGAACTCTAACGAATCGGGACCGTCTTCGCAAGGTCAAAAAACGCCGAGAAGCCGCCTTGAAACACGCCCCTTTTCATCGACGTTCAAAACACGAACTCTTTCAAATAGTTGACGCTCGAACGCCGTCTTTTTACAATGGCAGCGATTGGCGAGCGTTGTAGCGCGCAGACGAGCGTTCTGACTTCGACGATTCGGAAGGAGTTTTTATCATGAAACACGATCAGTCACGCGGTCTCGCATGGTTTCTTCCCGTGCTCTTACTCGGAGTTGTTTTAACGGCCTTTCTGGGTTGTGAAAATCACAAAAAAGGTTCTGAATCGCCGCCGGCAACGGAAATATCAGCCCCTGAGGAGGAAACTGATACTCAAATTGACGTCGTCAAGGGAGAAGGTCCTTTTACCATTCAGCTCGGCGAACTGTTCAAAAAGGGCGAATACGCGGCGATCGCCAAACTCTTCCGGGACGAACAGAAACGCGAGCCTCGTATCGAGATCGATTACAACGTCGCGGAAAGCTACGACTTTCGCGCCCGGGTCCGTCAGGCGATCGCCGCGAACGCCGACGTCGCCGTGTTTGAAAAGCTCGCCGACGAAGCTATTACGAAGTGCAAAACGAATCCGAATCTCGCGGCCTTTGTCGGCAATAACTGCGTGGTCGACCCCGACGAATCGAGCGAGGGAAAGCTCATGATGTTCCTGAAGATCGCCGACGCCGGAAAGGATCCGACGACCCTGCTCGGTCAGAAGACGTTCATGGCGATCGCGATTGTGAACGAATTCTGCGCGAAGTTCCGTCTTGCGGCGCTGCGCGCTGACGAGACCGCCGCCGACCGGACGATTGAAGAATTTGTTCAGCGAATACGCGAGCCCGACGTTCCCGCAGAGCTCGGGCCTCAGGCGACGAACGAGATCGTCCAGTTCCTCAACGCCTCCAACGCCCCGGACCTTGCGAAAAAGCTTCAGGACGCCGTAAGCGGTCAGAGTCCGCAAAACGCGGAGCAGGCGTTTAAGGAGTTTGCCGCCAAGCTTAAGTCTGCGGAAAAGGAAAAGAACAGAGAACTCGTGGATCAGCTCACGGACGAATTCGTCAAAAACGCGAGAAACAGCGTGCAGACG
>CACYBR010000528.1 GCA_902772705.1 uncultured Planctomycetota bacterium | reverse complement strand
TTCGTTAATCAACTTGAGCAGCTCCGCCCGACTCTTCGCCGGAACGCGCATCGCGGTTAGAACCTCCTCCGCGCTCATCTTAAGCGTGGACATAAGATTCAGCGCTACGTCGATCCGCCCTTCTTTGAGCCCTTCTTTTCGTCCCTTCTTTTCCGCTTCTTCACGGATTCCTTCGGCTACATTACACATCTCGGACGCCTCCTGTTCCATCGACGTCGTCATCGCAACGTCGAAATCTCTTGTAAGTATTGCTTTCTTTTCCAACACGTTGAGCTCCGAAGAGAGCAAAACGTCTAAAAAACGCAGAATCGAACCTGAATCCGCCTTATCGGGGGCGCCGAGGCGCAGCATCACGATCGTCAAAAGATCGTAATCGCTCTCACGGGCGCAAACGCTTCCGACAAGCTGTTCTTCCGCCAGCCGATACTTCGTTATCGTGTTCCCCGTCTTCTTCGGCGCGTTGGTCAGAATCCATATTGAATAGACCTTGCGCAGCTTCTCATAATGGCTACCCACGAAAACCGTGTTCTTCTGCGAAGAGATCATACGGCTAACGTAGTAAAGCGCGCGTTTGACCAACGGGTACGAACTCCTCCCTTTCTGCGCCTCGACGTTCACGATAAGACGAATCGGCTCTTTCACGCCCGGCGCGACCGCTGAAAAACGCACGTCGTAAAAGATTTTCCCTTCTTTGATCGAAACGTCCTCCGCGTTCATCCCTGAGATTCGACTAGCCTCGGAAACCTCCGCGTCGTCAAGCTCGTCCTGATCGACCGCGACCGTCGCAACTTCCGCGTCGCCCTCGATGCACTCCTGAGCGATCCGATCGACCGAAAGTCCTTGAAACTCGACCGCGCAGCCCTTCAGAATCCACGCAAGAACGATCTTTTCGGAAAGAAGACGCTTGACTCGCTCGTCATAACGCGCCTCGTAACCCGACGTGTCCAGCGTCTTCGAAAGAGTGTTGGATACCATATGTTATACGCCTTTCTATCGCGAAAAGTCTCTCTGGTTCAGCGCCAAGTCGCCGGAACACTGCCGCAAAAAACGGTGGAAAACGAACGCAGTGTTTGGCACGAACCTACGCCTATTGTACGCCTGCGCGCCTGTTTCCGCAAGCGATACACGAACCTGCCAAACGCTCGCCAAGCTTCCCTTGATTCCGTGTGAAAACAGAATCTTATACTAACGTGTCTTTTCGTTATAGCGCGGTTCAAGACGTCGATTTTTTTTCGGGGGCGTCGCCCCCGAACCCCCAAAGGCGAACTCGCTGGCCCTGTCTCTGGGCGCAATCCGGGCTAGCGTCCGCTACGGCTTGCTACGGCGCGTCCCGCGCCTCGCGCCTACGCTCTACGCAAGCCCTCCTTGCGCCAGCCGGCTTGACTTGCTCAGTCGCAACTCAGCAGGAAGCGGAAGCCGAGGAAGCTGAACCGGTAGCCAGGATCGCACCAGTTCCGATACGCCGACCGGCAGTAACAGGCGAAGTCGTCCCAGCCGCCGCCGCGTAACACGCGGAACGAGGCGTTATTGGAGCCCTTAGGATCGACAACCGTTCCTGTTGGATAGTCCCCATAGTAGTCAAGGCACCACTCCCAAACATTGCCATGCATGTCGTAGAGTCCCCAGAGGTTCGGCGCGTAGCTCTTCACTGGACTCGTCTTTTGGAGATACTTGCCCTTTGTCGACGTTCCATAGGGATAATTTCCATCACAGTTCGCCTTGTCCCCGTTTAAAATATCCCCAAAGCTATACGCCGTCGTCGTTCCCGCTCTGCACGCATATTCCCACTGTGCTTCCGTTGGAAGACTCGCCTTCAATCCCTCAGGAAGACGATTCGTCAACTCCGCGCAGAATTTCATCGCGTCGTACCAGGAGACCTTTTCTACAGGAAGATTATCTCCCTTAAATTTACTCGGATTGCTCCCCATCACCTCACGATAGAGCGCCTGTGTCGTCTCTGTTTCCAACATCCAAAAGCCATGCGTCAACTTCACATGATGAAGCGTCTCGTCGCTGTCGCGCCCTTCCTCCGTCGTCGGACTGCCCATGTCAAACTCGCCCGCAGGAATCCAGCAAAACCCATATTCCGCGTTCCCGATCTTCAACGTCTGACGCGTTCCTGACTCGCGACTCGGAGAATTAGCCCAAACGTTTTCAGGCTTCCTCGACGCTTCCGCCAGAATTATCTTTCCCATCGATATCGTCTCCCACGCCCATCTGAAATCCTAAACGTCAAAATCCGACGCCGCGCG
>CACYBR010000527.1 GCA_902772705.1 uncultured Planctomycetota bacterium | reverse complement strand
TTAAAGAGCTTTTCACGACGATCGTTGAGTATTTTTCGAGCGCGTTCGAATCGATCCGCGTCGCCGACGGACAGGCCGTAGATCACGCGGGAAAGATTCTCCGCGCGAAGTTTTCTTTCGCCAGTCGCCTGATCCGCGTAGGAAAGACCGAAGAAATTAGAAAAGAAATCACGATCCGCGCAGCCTATCGCGTCGAAGAGTTCCTGACAATCGACCTCACGCCCGGCAATCGCCGCGCGAAAAACCTGTTCCGACGCGTCGGCGGCTTTCCATGAGCGGAAAACGGAGCCCTCGCGTCCGTCGCGCAAGCGAAACTCGATTCGTCCTCCCGCGACGCTCGACATGTTCGAGAAAAGCCGGTTTTCGCCCGAACGCTTCTTATATCCGAAGACAATGCTGCGCATGCCGCTCAGAAGCGTCGACTTGCCGTTTTCATTCCGACCATAGACAAGAAAGAAATTCCCCTGCGAAAAATCAAAATACCGCTTATGAAAGACGCCGTAGGAATCTATCGCAATTTTATCAAAACGCATTTTTATCACCCCTTTCCGTTCAAACGTCTTCTTCAACGCTCTTGAGAACGTCGGCGAGCGTGTCAAGCGCTTCGAGATTCCACTTTTTATACTGCTCTGGATCGTCGAGAGCGATCCCGTCGGCGTCCTTCTCTGGTTGGACGCTCGGGTCGGGGCGCCTGCCGCAGAGGAGATCCGTCTTGAAAAGCGCCAACTTCTTCACCAGCGGATCGAGCGCTTTCAGAGGCGCCTTGCCGGCTCTGACGCCCTGTTTTTTACCGTCGATATTATCCTTGAACGAATCAAGCTGCTCGTTTTGCGCCATGACCTCGTCGTGGATGCTTCTGAGAACGCCTCTATTCCAGAAATCGTCCGGAATAAGCGGCTTAACGCCGCTCACGTCAAGGCTTTCGAGCCAAACCTCGCCTCCCAGAGAACTGAGGCTCTGATACAGCCGAAGGCGCGTTGGATTCTCCGCGTCAGAGTCATAGAGGCCCGTCAGACGTCCGTAGAGACACGACCGGCCAAAGAATCGGACCCGCGCCGCAACGAGCGCGCCCCCTGCCTCCGAGAGCGCCTGGCGCAGTTCGTCCAGAAAAAGCTCGACCATCGCCGCTTCCGTCTCCTCCGGCTCCGACTCGTCTATCTCGCTCAGATCGACGTCGATCCGGAACCAGCGCAACGAGTCGACAGACACAAACTGCGGCTCGCCGATCCGACGACCATCGGCAACCTCGACCAGAAAAAAGCCCTTGCTCGTCGTCCCGTCCTGATTGACGCTCTCGTTAACGTGACGCGTCTGAACAACGCCGCTGTATCCGATCCAGCAGTCGGGCTCGTCGCAAAGAACTTCGCGACGATGCTGATGTCCCAGCGCCCAGTAGTTATAACCAAGACTGCGAAGCTCGCCGACGGTCGTCGGCGCGTAAGAGCCCGCGCGCTCCCCGCCAAGTCCGGTATGCAGCGCGGCGACGTTATAGACGCCGGGCTCCGGCGCGGGATAATTCGCCGCGAGGTTCTCAGGACAGTTCCAGGCGGAGTAGCCCTGACCCGTGATCGCAACGCGTTCGCCGGAAATTCTGTCGATAAAGAAAAAACGCTCCGGTTCTTTTGAAGAAAAGATATGGACGTTGCTCGGAAAGACGTTCTCCTTCATGTTGCGGAGAATTTGATTCTTTCCGTCATGATTTCCGTAAACAATGTAAACTGGGATCGCGGCGTCCATTAGCAGTTTGAACTGTCTCCCGGCCCATATTCCAGTCTCGACGTCGTCCCATTCGCCGTCGAAGATATCTCCCGCGATCACAATAAACGAAACCTTCTCGTCGATCGCGAATTGAACCAGTCTGGCAAAAGCGTCGCGAGTCGCCGTCCGAACCTTTTTGGCAATATTTGAATCCTTTTCGCCAAGTCCTTTCATAGGAGAGTCGATATGGAGGTCGGCGGCGTGAATAAAACGAATTGACATTCTTAAATTCCAGATGTGAAAAAGGAAAAGAAATACCGTAACGCTTCAAAGCGTTACAGAAATTACTACGCAGAAATATCGTCCTTGCAAGCCAAAAACGGTAAAAAGAGCCAAAATTCTTTGCGTTTCCCAAGGGACGTTCCCATCGAAAAGGGAACGTCCTTTCAGAGAATCCGACGCTCGCGCGTCATTTCACCGCGCCAAAGGACTCGGAGTCGTTGGGAAACCGGCCTGTTTTAACGTCGGCGACATACTCGCGCACCCCTTTGTCTATGAGCTTATGCAGGTCGCAATAGACGCGGGCGTGCTTCGGTCGCTGGTCAGGCTCGCTGTTGGCGTAGTTGAACATATCGTGAAAAACGAGGACCTGACCGTCGCAACCCGCTCCCGATCCGATTCCGATCGTCGGGACGCGCAGCTTCTTTGTAACTTCCGAGGCGTATTCGCGCTGAACGCATTCGAGGACGACCGCGAACGCGCCCGCCTCCTGAACCGCCTGAGCGTCCTCCAGGAGCTGGTCAAGATCGCGCTGAATCCGATACCCATGCGCTTTGACGCTCTGAGGCGCAAGCCCACAATGCGCGACGACGGGTATTCCCGCGTCGACGACGGCGCGCACCGTCTCGGCGCGTTTGGCGCCGCCCTCGATCTTGACGGCAGTCACGTTCGTCTCCTTGAGGACTCGAGCGCACGCGCGCACCGCCTCCGTCGGACCAAGCTGACAGTATGGGAACGGCATGTCCGCGACGACGAGCGCGCGACGGACCGCGCGTTGGACCATCTCCGTGTGATAGATCGTGTCCTCGAGGCGAACGCCGAGAGTCGTCGAACGTCCCTGAACGACGGACGCGACGCTGTCGCCGACAAGAATCATATCGGCGCCGGC
>CACYBR010000526.1 GCA_902772705.1 uncultured Planctomycetota bacterium | reverse complement strand
TTTTGGTTTTGAATAATAAACCGAAAGAACGCTCTGTGCTAAAATTTTTTGAGAAGCGTTTTAGAACGGTCGATTTTCTGAAAACGCGTTTGATGACAAGACGTAAAACAGCGTCTTTGTCGATAATGCGACGCGATATGATTAGCGTCGAGAAATTGGTCGCGCAGGAAAGTGTAAAAAAATGAGTTTTTTATGCAACTGCGCGCCGGTCCTTCCCGTATTATTAGGGACGGGGATTCCCGACGCCGGCGCCCGACATGGAGGTCGCGACGTCGTTCCTGTCTGCGACGAAAGGATTTAACCGGACGCGGCGTTTGCGTTCCAGAACGCGCGCGTCCGACGGAGGTTTGCAATGCTCGACGAACACGACGAATTTACAACCGGCAGCTCCTCGGGAAGCGGCGACGCGATGGAAAGTGGCGATCAAGAGCGTCATGAGCAGAAGAAAAACGCATACTGTTCCTTCTGCCGCAAACATTATCGCGAGGTTGGTCCGCTCGTGGAAGGGCCCGGCGACGTGTACATCTGCGGGGATTGCGTCGATCTTTGCTCGAAGATACTTGATCAGGAACGGCGACGGCGATTAGGTCAGGGGAAGCCTTTTGGTCGCGTTCCGTCGCCGCGCGAGCTCCTTTCGAAGCTGGACGAATATGTGGTCGGTCAGGACTACGCGAAGAAGACGCTCGCGGTCGCGGTCCACAACCACTATAAGCGCGTCAATTCCCAGAGCGACCTTTTCGACGACGTTGAGCTCGGCAAGTCGAACGTCCTGCTTCTGGGGCCGACCGGCTCGGGCAAGACGCTTTTGGCGCAGACGCTCGCGAAGGCGCTGGACGTGCCGTTTGCGATAGGCGACGCGACGACGCTCACGGAAGCGGGCTACGTAGGCGAGGACGTAGAGAACCTTATTTTGAAGCTTTTGCGCGCCGCCGATTTCGACGTAGAGCTTGCGCAGCGCGGCATAATCTATATAGACGAGATCGACAAGATCGGCAAGACGAGTCAGAACGTGTCGATAACGCGAGACGTTTCGGGCGAGGGAGTCCAGCAGGCGCTGTTGAAGATGCTTGAGGGAACGATAGCGAACGTACCGCCTCAGGGCGGTCGCAAGCATCCGGAGCAGCGATATATTCAGGTCGACACGTCGAACATTCTTTTTATTTGCGGCGGCGCGTTCGTAGGGCTCGAAAAGATAGTAGCGAACCGGCTGGGCAAGCGTCGTATCGGATTTGCGACAGAGGACGACTCGCGAATCACGCTCAACAACGGCGTTGAGAGCGTCGCGTGCGGCTTTGGCGGCGCGGCGGAAGGCTCCATTCTTGAGAACGTAACGTCGGAAGATCTTTATGAATTTGGGCTCATACCGGAGCTTGTAGGACGTCTTCCAGTCGTGGCGCCGCTCGCGCCTCTGACGGAGGAGGCGCTCTGCCGCGTGCTTCGCGAGCCGAAGAATTCGCTTGTTAAGCAGTATCAGAAGCTCTTTGCGATGGAGAACGCCGAGCTTGAATTTTCAGAGGAGGCGCTTCAGGTCATCTCCTCGACGGCGCTCAAACGCCGCACCGGCGCGCGCGGTCTGCGTTCGATTATCGAAGAGCTTATGCTTGAGCCGATGTTTTCGCTTCCCGACGTAGGAGTCGGGGCGCGATATTACATAACGAAAGAGATGGCCGAGGGAAAGGTTCCCGTCACGCCCACGAGTATTGAGCCAACGCGTAAGACGGCGTGATTTGCGAGGAAAGCGCGTCCTTTTTTGAACGACGTTCGAAATTGCTTGCAATCAGACTTTTTTCCGTTAGAATAACGTGGAGGAGAGAACGTGGGTCGCGCTTCGGACGCGTCGCGCGCCAGTTTGGCCCACGATTCCGGAGTGAATTTTCCGTCCACGATATCTCAAGGAGCATTCCCCATGAAAATTGTATTCGCCGCCGACCCCTTCGCGATTGGACTTCGTAAAGCGATCGTCGAACACCTCGAAAAGAACGGTCACGAAGTGATCGACTTCGGCGCTTCCGAGAAGAACACCGAGATTCAGTACTATGAAAGTTGCGTTAAGGCGTGCGAAGCGCTCCTGCGCGGCGAAGGCGAACGCGGTATTCTGCTGTGCGGAACCGGCATGGGCATGAACGTCATCGCGAACCGCTTTAAGGGCGTTCGCGCGGCGGTCGTCGAATCCGTCTTTGCGGCGAAGATGTGCCGCGCCATTAACGACGCCAACGTTCTGTGCCTTGGCGCGATGATCTGGGGCGACTGGATGGCGTGCGAAGCGGTCGACGTCTTCCTCAAGACGAAGCTCGGCGACGGGCTGGAAGACCTCAAGGAGTTCCTTGAGCAGGCCGCCAAGACGGTCGAAAAGATCGATCCGTGATCATAGGCGAACATTTTGACGCCGCGCCGATTCGCACGGCGTGACGAAATAAAGAAATCCGCGCGTCTGAGCGTTTTCAGGCGCGCGGATTTCTTTTGGACGCTGGAGAATTGGCGGTTAGTTGGGCGCGGACGCGTCGCCCGGCGTTTCGGCGTCGTCGGGTTCGTCAGCAGTCGGCTCCTTGTCGGCAGTCTCGTCGTCTGCCGGCTCGTCCACAGCCGTCTCTTCGACGGTCGCTTCGTTGCCAAACAATCCGAATCCGTTCTTGTCTTCTTCCTCTTCCGGCTGGGGCGTCCCACGCAGACACGCTTCCAGCACGGGAGCGGAGACCGTTTCAGACATGAAAGACACGCGTCCCGCAGGGGTGGAATAATTCATTCCGCCCGAATGGCGATAAGAGTCGAAGAATTTTGCAACGTCTGTTTGACCGTCGGCGGTAAAGTCGGCGATCTTAAGCTCCTGATCGGGTCTCATCCAGCAGACGGGCGCGGCGCGTTCGACGACGAGGAGCTGGTTCCAGACGTCGCGGTCGGGGAGCTTCGTCGCTTCGATGAAATCCTTGCCGGTCCCCGACTCGTCGAAGAACCCTTCGTTGCCGAGGAGAACGGAGTAGATCGTCTCGCCTTCTTTGAGATTCTCAGCGGAAGGACAGCGGAAGACGTCGGGAACCTGGGCGTGGAACGCGCTGTTGTGTTCGGA
>CACYBR010000525.1 GCA_902772705.1 uncultured Planctomycetota bacterium | reverse complement strand
GCGTTCGCGACCTGAATCGCCTTGTCCTTTTCGGCGGCGGCGACTCGGATTTCACCCATTCGCTCGTTGTCGGCGACGTCGCCGCGCGCCTTCTGGATCGCTTCAGAAGCCGCTTTCTGCCCAATGGCTTCGATGTAGCCGGATTCGTCGGTGATGTCCGTGACGTTGACGTTGATGAGAATGAGCCCCAATTTTCGAAGCTCCGGTTCCAACGACGTCTGGATATTGGCGAGGAAGGTTTCGCGATCGCGGTTGATTTCGTCGATACGCATGGAAGCGATAACCTGACGCAACTGGCCGAAGATGACGTCTTCCGCTTGCTTGGCGATTGCGGGACGCTGCATTCCGAGAAGGCGAATCGCCGCGTTCTGCATGAGCTCGGGCGTCGTGCCGATTGCGATGGAGAAGACGCTCGGGACGTTGACGCGAATGTTTTCCATGGAGAGCGCGCCGCGGAGCGGGATCTCGATCTGCATCGGTTCCAGACTCAGGAACGCGTAGTCCTGCAGAAGCGGAACGATGAATTTCGCGCCGCCGTGGATGGTCAGCGCGGAAGATTTGCTTGACGACTTGCCGAAGATGACCATGATCTTGTTACTTGGGCATCTCTTATATCGCGTGCTGAAGAGAATAATCACGCCGAAGAAGATGAACGCCACGAGAATAGCGGCAACGCCGACCACGGCGCTCGCCGCCCCAAAAAGAGCATGACTGCTGAATAACGAAGTGACGAACGACATTTTATGACCTCGTAACAAAAGCGGTTGGACTTTCAAAAACAAGACTGTGGAGTTAGTGTTAAAAAACGCCTCTTTTTACCGTCCTGTATGTATTAGCTATTTTAACACACTCACTTTTCGTTATCGACCCTGCTTTAGGAAATTTGAGAAAAAAAAGCCCCTTTTCTTGCTTTTTATACGGACAGAATATACAATTTACGAATGTAAGGGCGATTGTTGTGGTCGCTTGGCTCCAGATCAAAACAACAGGGAGACTGAAAATGGCACACGCGTATTTTTTCTGTGCCGTCTTTGGATTTGTCATCGTGACGCTCAGCCTGCTTCTTGGTCTTCTGGGGATAGGGGGAGACGGGATAGACGGCGGCGACGTGAGCGACACTGCGGACGTCGATCTTGCCGATCCAGCCGGAGACGGGTCTGTTGAAGCTCCGCACGACGGCGGCGCGAGCTTCCTTCGTGCGTTTTCATTGCGCTCGCTGGCCGCTGGCGTCGCCTTTTTTGGGTTGGGCGGGCTCTGCGCTCTTGAGTTTGACGCGACCGAACCTGTTGCGCTGGGCGTTGCGATCGTGTGCGGCGTCTTTGCCATCTGGCTGGTATACAAACTTATGCGAACGCTCTCCTCGTTTAACCAAAACGGAGCTATTGTCGCCGGTTCTGAAAAGAGCGCAGAAGGAGTCGTCTACCTGAAGATTCCCGCCAGACGTCAGGGAATGGGCAAGGTTGAGATTATTCAGCAGGGACGGACGATGGAATACGACGCGCTCACCGACGATCCCGAAGAATTGACGACGGGAACCCCAATAATCGTCGTCAAAGCGATTACGCCGACTCAGATGCTCGTTACAAAGCGTCTGTGAGCGTTTAGAGACTTTCTCATACGGAGAAGGATCGGAAAAGAATGAAAAACAAAAGCGAACCAGACAAGACGGTTTCCAAACCGAGCCTGCTTTTGAATTACAGCGTGATAACTGCGGCGATGGTCGTAATTCTGGCTGGTCTGCACGCGGCGAGTAGCGTTTTAGGGCCGTTTCTCATGGCGGCCTTCTTCGCGGTTCTGCTGATTTCCCCTGTCCACTGGTTTCAGAAACGCGGAGTCTCAGGATGGCTTTCGTTGACGATTGTCATCTTTGGCGTTCTTATCATTGGCGGCGGCGCGGCGACGCTCATTGGCTCCCAAATTGCGCAATTTGCGCGCGATATACCTGAATATCGACACAGATTCATTTCAACGCTTGAAAGTTATAATCTCGATCTTGGCGACGTCATTCCTTTTCTGAAGGAAGACGGAGATAAGGAAACGGAGCCGGAGACTCAGGGCGTAGAGTCCGAGAAGAGCAGTTCCGACGAGCAAGGCGATAAGAGAGCGAACCTTGAGGAGAGAGCGAATCGTACGAGCGAGATTCCTGAGGGAAGAGTTCCTGAACTGTCGGAGACGCGCCTGACGAATCGG
>CACYBR010000524.1 GCA_902772705.1 uncultured Planctomycetota bacterium | reverse complement strand
T
This sequence comes from uncultured Planctomycetota bacterium, assembly GCA_902772705.1. Classification (GTDB taxonomy): domain Bacteria; phylum Planctomycetota; class Planctomycetia; order Pirellulales; family Thermoguttaceae; genus RUG369. Next base: position 3,975 of record CACYBR010000524.1, on the reverse strand, counting down.
TGTTTTCGAACCCCTGTTTTTAAGGTTTTTTTACAGAAAAGGCGTCCTTTCGGCACGGCGCAAAAGTTCTATAATGGCGCGGGACTCGTTATTTCAGGGGAGTCGTCGTTCAATCGTCGTCGAAAGGAAGGAAATCAAGTGGTCGACAATGCTCGGGAGTTGTTCAGTCTTAAAATGAGGGCGAGCGAGGAGCGAGACGGGGCGCGCCGTCACGTTTCCGGCGCTGAAAAGATCGTTCCCAGAGACTCCCTTCCGGAATTTGCCGCGGCTTTGACGGAACGAGGGATCAATCACGCCAAAGGGAACGCCGATTTTCTCAATATCAAGATGGAGAGATTAGATCCTGAGCGCGTGCTGTACCTCGACGCGCCGGAAGTCAGTACGGTCGAGGTTGGAGACTGGCGGGAAGGAATGCGGGAGGTAGAACGCTTTCTAAGGGAACTCAAAATTGCCGACGTTCACGGCGTCATGGAGCGACTTCGAGAGACCTACGCCATGAGAGGAGCGACGCTTCTGGACGTTCGTACGCTTGCCAGACTTGAACCCGACAGGGAGCGGGGGATACGAGCGACGTATATGGATCGTGAACGCGAGGGGGCGAGCGCGCCGACGCTGGAAAAGGATCATTATTCCGAAGCGATCGTACTCGCGACGAAGGTCATGAACTGCCCCGGGATCGTCGGCGAGATCTGTGTTTCGGACGATCCTGAATATGTTGTCGGCTATGTCGCTTCTCCAAAGATCGGTTACAGACGGATCACCAGAATGAAGGAGTATGGATCAGAGCTTGGCGGCAGAATCTTTTTGTTTGACGGCGAAGCTGCGGACGTAAACGACGCGATCGAATTTCTTGAAAGACAGCCCGTGATCGTACGGGGAATTAGCGCGGCGCCTCGAAAGGTCAGGAATCGATGGGAGCGGCTCGAACAGACGCTTGACGACCTGAAGAAAGCGCGCCTCTACCGGACGACGCGAACGATCGAGTCAGCGCAAACGTCTCGCGTTCTTCTTGAGGGAGGCGAAACGACGCTTATGGCGTCCAACAATTATCTCGATCTTGCCGCGGCGCCAGAAATGAAACGAGCCTGCGCGGAAGCTCTTGAAATATATGGATTTGGTTCGGGCGGATCGCGGTTGACGACAGGCAACTCCGACGTTCACGACGAACTGGAGGAAATGATCGCGAAGTTTAAGGGGTGCGAAGCGGCGCTGGTCTTCAATTCCGGCTACGTTGCGAACCTCGCGACGATCTCCACGCTTGCCGATCGTTCGAGCGTCGTTTTCAGCGACGAGCTCAACCATGCCAGTATTGTCGACGGGTGCAGGCTCAGCCGAGCGCAACGCGTGGTGTACCGACATAACGACATGGCGGATCTCGAATCGAAGATCCGCGCTAATCCCTGTCAGAACGGGCTGGTCGTAAGCGACGCGGTTTTCAGTATGGACGGCGATATTCTGAAGCTCCCGGAGTTCCTTTCTATCTGCGAGAGATACGGTCTGTTTTCCATGATCGACGAGGCGCATTCTACGGGAACGCTTGGCAGGACGGGCCGCGGTATTCTCGAGCATTTTCAGGAGACGAGGAAGCCCGACGTGCTCATGGGAACGCTTAGCAAGGCGATTGGCGCGGAGGGCGGTTTCTGCGCCGGAAGCGCAAGACTCGTTGATTTTCTCAGAAACAAAGCGAGGGGCTTCGTCTTTTCAACGGCTCTTTCGCCGGTTACGGCGCGAGCGGCGATCGCTGGCTTCAAAATGCTCGAAGCCGAGCCGGAGCGAGTTTCGAAACTTCACGCCAACATAGAATATTTTTGTCATGAGCTTCGAGAGGGAGGGCTCCAGATATATTCCCAAACGCCGATCGTTCCCATCGTCGTAGGAGATGAAGAAAAAGCGACGGAGCTTTCGCAACGACTTCTGAAGGACGGTTTCTACATTCCCGCGATTCGCTATCCTTCCGTGCGGATGGGCGCCGCCAGACTTCGGGTCGCTTTAATGTCGTCGCATACCCGGGAAGACCTGAGCCGAGCGGCAAAACTTATCTGCGCGTACATGAAAGAGACGCGGTAGCCGGTCCCCTAGAGTTGTCGGCGTGAAAGAAACCTCCGCGTCCCGAAGGTTGACTTTCTGTACGCCGACTGGAGCCGTCTCCTTTACGACGTCCTCGCCAGATTTGCCTCGCGCTTGTCAACGAAGTCAGCCTCTACGAGCTGAAATACCTGTCGGCGCAACGGACGATTATCTGTCTGTCCGCTTTTTCTTAAAGACGACGGCCAGAACGACGCAGATTACGATCCCGATCGCATAGGGAATCGCCGTTAGAAACGCAACGTTGGCAGGAGCGCTGTAGCCTCGATGTTCAATTCCGCAAAGCATATCCCGATATTGATACGCCACGTTCGCGCACATGACGTCGGACAGCAGGACGGCGGACAGGGCAAAGATCGCCGATGGTTTTGTCATGCGAAACCTCCATTAAGGGCTTTTCGATAAAACTCCCGTCAGAAATATTTTAACCGACAGACGAGGTTGTTAAAACCTTCTCTATCGTCGTTGCTGTTTTTTGATTTTTTTGCGATCAGGCGCTCAAACAGAAGTTCTGACCATGAATAGCGGCGTCTATGACGCGTTCGCAAGGGCGGACGCCAACGCGTTAGATCGTTGTCGCCCGGACACGTCAGACGTGATGGTCCTGTTGAGTTGTTTTTGAAATTATTTGTTCTAAAGTAAAAAAAACTTGACATTAAAAAACACGAAGATTACAATCAAGAACGTGGTTTTCATAACCATCTTTAAATTCAAGACGTTACGATTTAGCGAAGGGACAAGAGAAAGATGAATAAGATCGTAGAACAGATCCTGTCGATCATCAAGCTCAATATGTCCGAGTATCTTCCGGACGTTTCCTCGGATCAACTTGAAGAGTCCGGGAAGGCATACTACATGAACGGTTGGGACGGAGTTTGAGTGGCATGTCAACGGACGTCTGCCCCCATTTACGGTATTCTACGACGACGACGACGATAAGCTTGGCGCGGCTAAACTGATCGTCGAAGCGGACGGAAAGGCGTGGTTGGGTCTTTATGGCGACCATGGAAATTCCGTCGTGAAGGAGATCGAGACGTCTTTGGACGTCGAAGAGTCGGAACTGCTAAAGCTTGCGGTTTGTCTCAATCGTAACGCGGACGGACAGGACTTGTTGGACGCGGCGATCGATCAGATCGACACGGACTACGAGCCTGACGACGACGAGATCGAAGAATTCGAAAACAACAAGCAGAATTATGGGGAGTTGTGCGACGTTATGAGCCTTCTGGGCAAATTGGCGTACGTCTCTAAAAAAATAACGGAAGAAGGCTGGAAGGTCGGATATATGTTCCGCGAAGATCCCGAGGACGATGAGGACAGCGGCTGGCGGTTCTTCGCGGGGGACGAAGACGACGATTACACCAGGGATGCGAACAACGTGACGTTTACTCCCGTCGGAGCCATTCTCGAGCTTGACCCTGCGCTCATGAGCTTTATCGTGAGCGAGCCCGGGATGGAATTCGTCCGCGTTTCGGCAGATGAGTTTGAGAAATACGACGATCAGGATCCGTATATGGAGAAGTGGAAGCAATGAGACCGCGGTCTCAGGATTCCGCGGACGAAACGTTGTCGTCGTGAAATTTTCCCTGCGCGGCAGGGGAACGCGTTCCTTCTCGCTTTTGTTCAGAGAGAAGGAACGTGTTTTCGAAAAAATATCTGAAATAAGGATAAAGTTTATCGTTTATCGATAAATATCTATTGAATAACAGCGAAATTCTACTATAATGCTCCTGTTGAACCATGTTGACGCGTGAACGAGGTTTTCGTCATGGCGACATGGGGGGGGACGTCAATGGAACAAAAAGCTTTGTCGCGCTGGTTGAAGTTGATTCTCATCGGTCTTGGGGTCTGCGGACTGGTCGTCCATTTTCTGATTCTGCCGCTTTTGGG
>CACYBR010000523.1 GCA_902772705.1 uncultured Planctomycetota bacterium | reverse complement strand
TCAACGCCGTCGGCGGCGAGCGCGTCGGCCGCCTTCTGACAGGACGAAGCGTGCGAAGAGGCAATCACGACCTTTGCGCCGTTTTTGGAAAGCCCGTAGGCAAGAGCGCGTCCAAGCGCTCCCGCGCCTCCAACAATCACCGCAACCTGGCCGTTCATGCCGAAAAGATTGTTCAAGAAGGCGGCGTTATCCATAACGCGGCTCAATTCATTCAAAAAAGCTCTGTCTTCCATCTTGCTGTCTCGTGCCAAACAAAAAACGCCGGGGTCGTCGACGCGGAATCGTCGGCGACTGCGCGGCGCGTGTCTTTATCTCATTCTTTCACGCGGTTCTGAGCGTCGACCTTGACGACCTTCGCTTTATAGTCGGCAAGTTCCGATTCGTCATAATCCGCGTATGTTATAATCACAAGGATATCGCCTTTATAGCCTTCGCGCGCGGCGGGTCCGTTGAGCATGACCGTCCCGGAACCGGCGGGCGCCTCGATGGCGTAGGTCACCAACCTCCGACCATTATTGACGTTCAGGACATGGACCAGCTCGCCCGGCAGGATATCGGCGGCCTTCAACAGGTCGGAATCGATCGAGATACTGCCTTCATACTCGAGAAAACACTCGGTAAGAGTCGCACGATGTATCTTCGATTTCAACATGGTTCGTCGCATGGCAGACGTCCTCAAATAAAGCGCTTTTAGTCCTTGCGACGGCCGGCAATCATGCAGACCACGCACGCTTCCTATTATACCTGAGACGCCTCAATGATAAAGAGGAAAACGGCAAAGCCTCTGAAAATCCAGTTACGCGCGTATGATAAAAAAGGATTTCGAATATTGGATAATTTAAGAAATCAGAACCGGCGCGCTTGAAAGCAGGTCGTTCCGCGTGTAGAATTGAGCGAAGTCGGCGAAGCGCAATACTGCGGCGCCGTCGTCGCGCAGCGCGCGTTCTGTATACAAGGTTTTCTCGTTATTGGAGTTCGAGATGGCAAAAATTGACGTCTATAAGGACTGGCTTAAAATCGAGGCGAAGAATCGTCCGCTTAACTATTATCAGCTCCTAAAATTCAATAATTTTGTCGACGATCCCAAACTCATCCGCGAACGATATCGTCAGCTCAACGCCTACGTCCGCAAGTTCGCGACCGGCGACTACATCGAGGAATCTCAGGCGCTTCTCAACGAGCTGGCCAAAGCGATGCTCTGTCTGACCGACGCTGAGCGAAAAGCGGAATACGACCACAGCCTCGGACGAAAAGTTAAGGGAAAGGAAGAAACTGACTCCTATGGTCGCCGCACGCTCGAGACTATCCTGAGGGACGACGGAATTGCCTCTCCCGACCAGATCAAGAAGGCCAAGAACTATGCCGACGCGCTTGGCGTCGACCTTCAAGAAGCGCTTATGCAGCAGAAGATTGCCGATCCCGAAAAGATCATGCTCGCATACGCCGAATCGATCGGCGTTCCGTTTGTGAGCCTCGACGACGTGCCCGTCGACGAGTATTACGCGCCTCAGATCAATCCCGTCACGGCGCGCCAGAACTCCTTTGTTCCCATCATGTCCGACATGGGCAAGCTGATCGTCGCGTCCCCGAAACCTCTCAGTATCGACGTGGAAGACGAGCTGCGGATGCTTTTCGAGACGCAGGTAAGCTACGCAATCTGCACGCCTCAACAGGTCAACGCCGCGATCGCGAAATATTATCCGCGCGACGCCGTCCAGAAGATCGTCAAACGCACGTCGGAGGACGAGAAATCGGACGTCGTTGAAAAGAAGAGCAAGCAGAAGGTCGCGAAGGCCGGGAAGGTCTATACGAATGCGGCGAAGAAGAATCGCGTTAAACTCGCGCTCGTGTGCTTCAACTTCGGTTTCATGCTTGGCGCGTTCGGAGTCTATCTGGGGATCAAACACGCGGCGCTTTTCAAGATCATTGGCGCAGGCGTTATCCTCGGCGCGATCGCCGCGGCCTGCGCGTGGCTCCTCGCGCCGGCCAGCATGCCGGAAGACGAATGATCAATTCTTCGGCTCTCCCGAACCAATGAGCGTCGTTGCCGCCAGAATTGCGGCGGCGACGATGAACGCGAAGAGAATCAATCGTTGGCCTGCTTTCAACACGCGCCGTGCGCGAGTCAGACGCTCGTCTGCGGCGCTGTAGTTTTCTAACGCGAAGTTCTTAAACGCTTTGAACAAATTATGAAGCGCGAAAACGCCGAACGGCGGACACAGAAACGTCTCCGCGACCGCCGCGTACAGCAGATACGTTCTTCGTCCGACAAACTCGCGAACGCTGGGATCGCGCAAGGCGGCGCGCCAGTCAAACCGTTTTTCTGAAAAATCGCCCTCTCCTATCTGCGCTTCGTCCGGTTCAACCGATTCAGCCGCCGTTTCGTCCGTGTTCTCGCAACTCTTTGATTCGCCGCCGACAAGCGGCTTGTCGTTCTCAGGAGCGTTCGATTCGAACGCCGGCAGCGCGACGACGCTCGGACTGGCAGTCCGGGACGGTTCGCGAAAAGACGGAAGTTCAATCGCGGAAGGCGCGACAGGTTCCTCGAAATCGGGAAGCTCGACCGCGGGATCAGCGACCGTCCATTCCTCCCGTTCATGAGCGCGTACATTTCGCGCCCGGCGCGCAAGTCGTTCCTCGGAGGACGTGCCCTCAAGCGCAAGGTCGCGCATTGCGTCAGCCCAGAACGAGCCACGACAGAACGACGCCGCGTTCGCGAGCGCGTGAGGGTCGTATTCAACGTCGTCGTTGGGATTGTCGTTCCGAGAATGATCGTCCATCGTCGCGTTCCTCTCACAATACCAGATTCTTAAAGACGCAGACGACCAGTCCAATCATGAAATCGGCGATAAGCCAGTTCTTCGCGGATTCTGCGCGGCGGCGCGCCAGCGCGTAATTCTGTTCTTTTCGCGCGTCGTTCGCCAGAACGGCGTAAACTAGTCCGATCAGCGACGTCGGCAACTTCCAGAGAAACGCGCCCAGAATTCCCCAGAAAACAAAGTTAGGAGTCCAGTCCGGATCCCAGGTCGACGAGGAAGAAAAAGCGCGCGTGAAACGATCGCGCGCAAAAACAAAGGTCGCGCGCAAAACGGGACGAAACACATGAAAAAGCCATCGTCCAAACGCGACGACAATCGCCAATAAACTTGTTCCGACCGTCGTGACGAAATCGCTTGTCGCCTTGCCAAACTTCTCGTCCGCCCAAAAGCGCGACGGCTGCTCGTACTTCTGGAGCGGACGCGAAGGCGAATCTACCTCGGAAAGATCGATCGTTTCGGGCGCGTCAGACGCGCTGTCTTCGCACGGACGTGAAGACTCCGCGTCCGTCACGCAAAAGGGCGCGCCGCAACGCTGACAATACAGCGATCGAGTCGCGTTTCTGGTCCCGCAGCGTTCGCAAGTCTTCATCGTGACAACCTCAATCGCCGTGTCTTCGCTTCATCCCGGGCAAAAAATCAGATCAAGTTTCTCTCTACGCGCGCATATTATCGCCTAATCCCCGACGACGTCAAACCCAGATAATAAAGAATCGAACTATTCCCCGTCCTCGGAATCGCTGAAATC
>CACYBR010000522.1 GCA_902772705.1 uncultured Planctomycetota bacterium | reverse complement strand
TGCGTTTCCGGCGAAGTTGAACAGGATAAGGTCGACGAACTCATTAAGGCTGGCGCTAATGAGTTCATGCCCAAGCCGTTCAGCACGGATAAACTGATTGAGCGCATTTGCGCGCTGCTTGACGTCGACGCTCTTTTTGGCGGTTCAAGGTGATTTAAACAGAAGACGTTAGCCGCTCCAGCGATTTTGTTTCTAACTACAGGCGCGTGGCTCGGTTGTGAGCCGCGCGTCATTTTTACGGTATAGATTTGACGACGCTCCGCCGCGTGTTTAACGCCTTCGCGGCGTTATTTTTTGTCTATGCTTGTTAAAATGGGGATAATATAGAAAATAAGAATATGAGACAAAATAAAATGTGTAACAACGCGCCGATCGACGCTGACTCTGAAAAACGAATACTTGACGCGATAGCGGAATTTATAGCGGGCGTTGGACATGAATTAAATAATCCTCTTGCTGTTATTAGCGGCATTGCTCAGTCGCTCTTGCACGGGGAAACAGACATGGATAAGCGCCGAGACCTTTCCATGATCGTCGAGCAGACGCGCCAGGCGTATGAAATGATTGCGTCGATTAGGGCTTTTGCGCGGCCTCCAGAACCCGAGGTGCGGGCGATTTCGGCGCGTGAATTCTTCGACGACTGGATAGGACGGGAGAAATCAAGGTTAGAGCCGCTGAACGTTGACGTCGTCGTCGAGGGAGCTAATTGCTTGAACGACGTCGTACTTATGAGCGATCCGGCGATGTTCTCCGCAATTCTGGACGCGTTCGGAAAAAACGTGTTTGACGTCGTGAAATACGAACGTCTTCAGAGGAGTTTGTGCGAAAGTCTCCCTGAGCAGGAAAAGAGCGTGGACGTTGCAATCTTCTTTGCGGCATTGAGCGAACGAGACGTGCGTCGTCTGACTTTTGGCGTAGAAGATAATGGACCGGGCATGAGTCCAGAGGTGCGAAAACTTGCGTTTTCTCCTTTTTATTCAGGACGTCACGCGGGCAGGGGACTAGGGGTTGGTCTTTCGACGGCTTGGCGTTATGCAGAAATTCTCGGCGCAAGGATTTTTTGCGAGGATGCGAATAGCTTTGATTCAGGCTGTCGGTGGAGCGTTGAGTTTCCAGTACGATAAAACAGATAAGCCATCCAAATCAAACAGGGCGTCGCTCGAGAGGAACGGCGCCCTGTTTGATTTCTGTTCTGCCTCATTTAATCAGGAAAAGCGAACTGACAACTACATGTTTTTGAGCTTTGCCGTTGATAGTGACAGTTCCCGTCGTTCCTTTAACGACGACTTTCTGACCGACAAATTTGTCGAAAGAAACATTTTTGCCGGGATCTAAATAAGCGACGATGTTGAATGAATCGTCAGCCTTATCAAGGAGCGCGTACCTCGGCGCGCCGTCCGAAACGTTCGAGAGTTCGATGAGAACGCCCATGGTTTCAAGTTTGTCAAACGATCCCGAAGCGACAGGCGCAAACGCGCTGGTCGAACGTATTTTTGAATCGCCGTTCTGAGGGGATTCGCCGGACGCTGGAAGGATTGAAGCCGGCTCCGAAACGGAAGGTTCGTTTGTAACTGCCTTCCAGTTCGAAGACGTTTTGGTCGATGGAGTTATATCGCCTGAACCAGAATCGGCGCCGTTGTTTGAGACCTGCGGCCTTTGGAAAACAAGCGCTCCCTGTTGAACTTGCGTCGCGTAAGCGTTCTGACCGGGAACTGTCGTCGTAGCGGCGGGTAAGCTTTTGTTATTCTGCGAAAGTTCGTTGCGGAGAGGACCTGGCGTGAGATCAGAACTGGCCAGAGACTTGTTTAGCCGTCCGCCTCTCGGAACGCCGTAATTCTGAGGAGGGACGATCGTCGTTGGCGTATTCTGATTCTGAGCGATTCCCGGGAGATGCGAGAGGCTGGATTCCAGACGCGACGTTCTGGTTTTTCCGCCGGTTGATCCCGCTCTGGGAGAAGATCTGTGGAACGGATTGTTGGTATTTGAGAACGCAAAACCCAATTTTGATTTAGATTTTGAATCAGACGGGCTCGCCGTTTCAGAAGCGACGTTGTCGCTGATTATCTTGGCGTCGACGACATATTGTCCGTCGATCATCATCGGCGTTCCAACGATCTGACCGTTCACGATCTGAAGACCGCCTGAATCTTGTCCGTTCGTGAAAGCCCCGCCAATGAGCCGACCATTTTGGTCGAAGAACTGCCCGTTGCCGAGATAGGGACTGTTGGCGAACTGTCCGTTTATCTGAGCGCCGTTGGCGAATTGTTCAACGCCAAACCCAGTTCCCGCAATCTGATTGGCTCCCGGAATGTTGGCGACAGGCATGCCGTTCGCCGTTACGCCGACGACCGCTGATTTTTGGGCGCGTATCTGGGCCTGGGTAATCGCGTCAAACGTCGACTGGACGAGAAAGCGTTGATCGTCGTTGGGAGCCCTGTCAAAGAGATTCTCTGCGCGCGCTTGCAGAGAACTCAGTTCTGACGAACTTGGATTGCTCTTCTGAAGCGTCTTGAAGACGTCGCTATTGAGACTTGCAATCTCTCTCTGGAACGATTTCTGATCGTAGACGTCGCTTGTTTCTTGTTTGGACGATTCTGCTTTGGTCGCGTTAGTTAAACTATTAGGCCTCGTCTGTGCGAAGTCGAACGCGTCAGCGTTGATTTTTGGGGAAAACGTTTCGTCCAGATCGAGCTGAGGGAGCGGTAATTCCTTCGTGTTAGAGTTGGCGAGATCAAGCTTCTGGGCGGACGTTGCGCCGGGATCTCGATAGCCGTTCGTATTCTGGGCCGCCGCTCCTTTGTTTCGGGGAGCGTTGAGTTGCGCGAGGTATTCTGACTGGAACGTCAGACGGGTAGGAAGTTTTGCGAGCGAATCCGTCTGAACCAGACTGGATTCATGAACCCAGCGGAATTCTCCTGGAGGCGGAGCGATTCTGTACCAGACGGAACCGTTAGGAAGCGTCGTATGACCAAGAATTTTGACTTTTTGTTCGTTTTTTAACCCAACCTGGACGACGGAACTCATCGCAGGCGTGGGACCGCCCACGCGCGATGGAACGGTTTTTCCGGTCGCCGAGTAAACACGTCCAACCGAATCTGAATCGAGTTGTACGAATTTGCCATTAATCCACGAGAAGCTGCCCTGAGGAGGTCGGATTGCGCAGTATCCCTCCTCGTTTCGGAAGTACACCTCGACGTGATCGCCTTGAGAAACGGCGCCTGTCTGGT
>CACYBR010000521.1 GCA_902772705.1 uncultured Planctomycetota bacterium | reverse complement strand
GTCTTCTTCCTGAGCGGCGCCAGCCCAGACGTCATTAAGAATATCCTGAATATCGCCGCGACACGATCCGCAGGCGCCCCCTGCCTTGATTGCGCCGGTAACCTCGTCGACCGTCTTAAGCTTGAGCTCCTTAATCTTACGACGCAGATACGGTTCCGTTATGCCGAAGCAGGAACAAACGAGACGACCTTCGTTCTCGTCGACATTGAGCTGTTTGAGCCCGAGCGCGTCCATATCGACGCCGCGCTTCTTCGCCCAGTCGAAGACGGCGGTTTCCAGCGCCTCGGCGCCCATGACGGAGCAGTGAATCTTCTGCGTCGGGAGCCCTTCAAGATAATCGACGATATCCTGATTCGTAATCTTGAGAGCCTCGATCGGCGTGAGCGCGCGTTCTTCGATAATCCGGCATAGCGCCTCCGACGCGGCGATCGCCGACGTGCAGCCAAACGTCAGGAATTTCGCCTCGACGATCTTGTCCTTCGTCGGATCGACCGGATCACGCTCGACCCGAAACGTGAAACGCAACGCGTCGCCGCACGCGACCGAACCATGCTCGCCCAGTCCGTCCGGATCCTGAATTTCGCCGACGTGCGTTCCGGTCTTACCCTGAACGGCGTCCATGAAAAGCTTTTTCGTTTTTTCGCTGTATTGCCAACCCATATCTGAGACGCTCCTGACTAACCGATCGATGCGAACGATCTGGTCAATTCGTTTTCACAACGCGTACGTCAACGCTATCATTATTATCCCGGCGCCCCACGACTATCAAGGGGGACCGCGTTACGGAAACGCGGAAGGAACGCGAAAGCCTTCCCTCGGCGCCTAACTGAACCTAGCAAACTGCGCGCCATTTAATAACAGAGGACTCGGACCAGTCAGACGGTCGCTTTACAACCAAAGGGATTGCGCTAGAATGGTCGCAGAATTTTTCCACACTTCCTGTTCCGAAAGGTTGAACAATGAGTATGAATTTTGACGTTGTAAAAGAAATGACCTGGCGCGGTCTACTCAACCAGACGACGGACGAAAAGATCGGCGAATTCCTCTCGACGCCACGTACCGTATACAACGGCTTCGACCCGACCGCCGACTCGCTTCACGTCGGGCACCTCGTCGCGATTATGAATCTCCGACGGTTCCAGCGCGCGGGTCATAAGCCGATCGCGCTCGTCGGCGGCGCCACGGGAATGATCGGCGATCCCAGCGGTCGAAGCTCGGAACGCAATCTTCAGACGCTCGACCAGATCCAGTACAACGTCGAATGTATCCAGAAGCAGCTCGCGCGCTTCATCAACTTCGAAGACGCCGGCAACGGCGCGCGGCTCGTCAACAACTACGACTGGCTCAAGGACTTCAGTTATCTCGCGTTTCTGCGCGACGTCGGCAAGCTTTTTCAAGTCAACGTCATGCTCACGAAGGATTCCGTCAAGAGTCGTCTCGACTCCGACAGCGGGCTGAGCTATACGGAATTCAGTTATATGCTCCTGCAATCTTACGACTTTGTCCATCTTTACAAGGCGTACAACTGCGAAGTCCAGATCGGGGGCAGCGACCAGTGGGGCAATATCACCGCAGGTATCGATCTTGCGCGCAGAACAACCGGCGCGCAGCTCTATGGGCTGACCAGCAAACTGCTACTCAAGAGCGACGGACAGAAGATGGGAAAATCCGCCTCTGGCGCTCTGTGGCTCGACCCGAAGAAGACCAGCCCGTATCAGTTCTATCAATATTGGATCAACGTCGACGACGCCGATATCGAGAACGCGTTCAAATTCTTCACCGATCTCGGCGAAGAAGAAGCGAACGCGCTCGTCGCCGAACACCGTGCCAACCTCGGCAAGCGCATTCTCCAGAAGCAGGTTGCAAAAGAGCTTACGACGCTTGCGCACGGCGAGGACGGCATTAAGACGGCGCAGAAAGCGACCGATATCTTCTTCGGAGCCGAGATTAACGAACTCTCCGACGACGAGCTCGTCTCTATCTTCGCCGACGTGCCCAGTAAGGAACTTCCGCGCGAGCAGCTCGATCATCTTGAAATCTCGATCCTCGACGCGTTCGTTCTTTCCGGACTCGCCAAGACGAAGAGCGACGCGCGACGCGCCGTGCAGCAGGGAGGCGCGTATATCAACAATCGTCAGTGCGGCGATATCGGCTACAACCTGAGCGTCGCCGACCTTGCCAGCGAGACCGTCGTCGTCCTGCGAAGCGGCAAGAAACGCTACGCGCTGCTGCGGTTTGTGTGACCTGAATCCTGAAATGGAATCGCGCCGGCGATTCCCTGAAATCAAAAGGTCCTTCTCTGTTTTGGAGAAGGACCTTTTCTTGTTGGCGACGTGTTACAACGCGTTACGCCGTTATTTCTTCGCGTAGTGGAGCAGGCTGGAAGCGCCTTTATCCTTGAGAACAAAGACGTAATTCTTCAGTTCGGCGCCGGAGATTTCGCGCGTTTCGGCGTTCTCGTAGCTCTCGCCTTTGACTTCGACGCGGTACGTCGCGGACGGATCAATCGCGCGAAGTTCAAGCTCTATTCCCAGATACGGCGAGTCCGACTGGCGGAAAATATAGACGATCCCCTCGTTCAGGTCAGGACGATGCAGTTGCCATGCCGTAATTGCGCTCGTTCCTTTGATCGCCGCCGACAACGGATAGAAGTCGCCGTACCAGAATTTGCTGTTCTCCTTCGCTTCGGCGAGCGCGGCGCGCGCGAGCTCCGGATTATAATCCGCGTCAAGGAAGTTGAACTGCATGATCGCGCCTGGATTGGCGGCGCTTCGGAACGTGTAAGGACTCGGATCCCACGCCGCGCAGGAGAAGAGAGGCAGATACTGCGTCAGCCCCAGCGTCTGATTCTGATCCCATTCCGGATGACCCGGCCAGCAGCAGGTGTCGGAACGCCAGAGGGGCGCGGAACGACTGATCGTCTCAAGATCGATACGACGCCCACCCGACGCGCAGTCGTCAATCCACAGACCGGGATTCTCCGCGCGAATGCGGTCCCACATCTCATAGAGTCCCTCGACGTAGCGGATCTCCGTCATACCGACGCGATTCGGTTCGTCTGCCGCGCGCCAGTACGCGAGGGGATCGATATTGAAGTCGGTGCGGAAAACGTCGACCTTGAATTCGCGGATTCGACGCAGAAGGAGCTCCGTGAGGAATCTCCGCGCGTCAGGATCGCTGAGCTTATAGAGACCGCCCTTCTCTCCGTCGTAGACGTACTGAGGATATTTCGTCGCAATCTCCGTGTCGGGCGCGACGCGTTCGGGCTCAAACCAGAGGACAAACTTGAGTCCCATCTTCTTGAGCGCTTCGCCCAGTTCTTCGACGCCATTGGGAAAATTTTCTGGATCGGAAAACCAGTTGCCAACGCCGTTTGGAAATCCGACGGGGAACCAGGCGGCGTCGAACCAGTAGCATGTGCCGCCGATCTCTTTAACGAGCCTGGCGCTTTCGATCTGAGCGGGCGCCTTCTCCCAATTCGGTCGTTTGCGATAGTAACGATCGAAGCACTGGCCGAGGAATTCCAACTGGACGGGGGCGCCGTCGACCTTTGGCGCGTATTCGAACATGAGCAGGCGTCGGAAAAGCGCGTGGGCGGTCAGGCGGTCGGTTCTCCAGGGCATGATGAGAATTCGGGGCGATCGAATCGTCTCGTTCGGATACAGCACGGTCGCGAGCTTCTCCATTCCGGCGCGCGCGCGAGCGATTGATTTCGTTTCTCCCACGTTCTCAAAAGAGGCGTTCCACTGTCCGGACCATCCAAGCGCGAGGAACAGACCTTC
>CACYBR010000520.1 GCA_902772705.1 uncultured Planctomycetota bacterium | reverse complement strand
TCGTCCTTGAGGAGCGCGTTCTCCTCTTCGGCTTTCCGAACGGCGTCCTCGTCGAATTCTTCGAGGTCTTCTTCCTCGACCGCCTCGCCGGAATCGATCAGCATGTAGCCGGCCCACCAGAACGGGGCGGTATACTTCGGCACGGATTCGGAGCGCCCGAGCTTTTTGAGACGCGGTTCCTCGTCGACGACGACGTCGCGTTCCATGAGCGCCAAGACGGCGTCCTTCCACGCGTCGGCCGCGGGCTCCTCTTCATAATTCTTCACAAACGCCTGAGAAAGGTCGTAGGCGGAGCGACCGCCGGTTCGCCAGCGGCTCAGCAGCATCGTATCCGCGCCGCTCGCCTGCATCGCGAGGACCGCAAGCGCAAGCTCGGAACCGTCGCCGCCATTCTTGAGGGAATTCTCGGCGGGCGTTCTGAGCGCCGGCATGACGATAAGTCTCGGCGCGCCCCATGGCGATTCGATCCACGCGGAAACAGAGTTGCCCGGACGCGGCTTGGCGCCCAGAACGATCGGACTCCAGTTCCATACGTTCGCGACGACTTCCTCCCAGACGACGAGACGCTTGAGCCGCGCCGCGTAGAGGTTGCCGGGAATGGCGCGCATCTTGTCCGAGGTCGTCGCCTCCGTCTTCGGAATCGCGTCGGAGAATCTTTCGACCGCGTCTTCAACGCGTTCGGTCGGTTCTTTCGGGAACGTCGCGCCGGCAATGAGCGTCGTCGCGACGAAGGCGTTGCGTCCGACGGCGTTGGGCAGCGCGAGCGAGACGGTCGCGGAATATCGAATCGTGAAGTCAGGCGCGGCGATCATCGGCATGAGGGTCGCTTCAAACGCTTCGAGCTGCTCGCGTTCACGCGCGGAACGACTCTTTCGTTTAACCGGCGCGGCGACTTCTTCCGACTTATCGTCCGCAGACTCGGCGGCGCCGGGCTCCGAGCCTTTGTCGTCGTCGCTGGCGGGATCGGAGGCTTCTCCGTCAATCTCGTCGGAGTCGTCCTGGCCGGCGAGGAAATCAGCGGCGTCAGAGACGTCGGAATCTTCTTCCTCCTCGTCGTAATATCCCGCGTCGAGATCGTCGTACTGCGCTTCGCGAGCGGCCTTTTTAGCGTCCTCGTCGTCCTGATTTGTCTCTTCGTCGTTCTCGGACGCGTCGGCGTCGTCGTTTTCGTGCGCGTCCTCCTCCTTCCTTGTATTCTCCTCGTCAGCCGCTTCTTCGTCGTCCTCGTCGGCGGAGGACGCCGCCTTTGGCAGGCAGAGCGCCTCGAAAGGAAGGTACCATAGCGAGGAGTCTGGCACGACGGCAAGCTTGGAGAATACGATATTGAAACGGTCGGCGTCGACGTCGGAGGCGCCCAGCACGATCTCGCGCAGTCTTGATCCCTGCGCCTTCCAGAGGTCGTCTCCGATGAATTCCGCTTCGACGTAACGCGAGCCGTCCGCATTCCCCATCGTCTTGAGGAACTCCGCGACCGCCGCGGCGACCTTACGACTCGGGCCAATGCGCCACGCGTCGAGGTTTTCCTTGCCGATCATGAAGCCGTAGACGTCGCCGCCCGCGTCGATGAAGGAAAGGATCGCCGTGTCAGGCGGCATACGTTTCTGGACCTCCTCGGCGGTATAGACCGGAGGAAAGACGTACGGAATGCGCACGCGACCAGCGGCGATAAAGCGCAGCGTCGCTTCCTGACTGACGGAGACTTTATCGAGTTCGGCAAAGAGCGACTCCTGAAGCTTAGCGGCGTCGCGGTCGGAGACAACCGACGGCATAGCGTTAAGTTTGCCCATAATATCGGCGGCGGCTTTTGCGGACGCTTCGAAATCAGGATACGCGAAATTCAAGCTTTCGCGCGCCGCGCGGAGCGAAGCGGTCGTGAGCGTTTCGTCCGCCGTCATGATATAACGCAGCGAGATGAGGCGACCTCCGTAGGTCTGCGTCGAGAAGAAGCGTTCGCGGCGAATGCGTTCGGCGACCTGAAACGCGCGATCCTTCAAATCGCGGTCAAAGAGCAGCTGAAACTGACGCTCGTACGCGGCGATCGGCGCAATCATCTGGATCGCGAGAGAGTCGGTCGGATTGACCGCCCAGTCGACGACCGTCGGCTCGCGCAGGAGCTCCTCGTAAAGGTCGATCGCGTTGCGCGGCGTAAAGGGTCCGTCGGCGCTCAGACCGCGCTGGACGTTCGCGTCGAGTTTGCCAAGTTGGCGCGCCCACGTTGAGCGGACCCTGGCGCCCTCGACCACCAGCGCGAGCGACGCGTCGCCTTGGCTCGTATCCCCTGTCGCATAAAAGAACAGCGCGTTGAGATAATTCCAGCGATCGGCGTGGATCGTGCGACGGATCTCGCCGCGCATCGAGATTTCAAGCGCGGTAAGCCCGCTCTTCGCTTCGCGCAGCTTGCCGGAATAAATCATGTCTTCGAGGAGTTCCAGCGCCAGCGACGTTTGCAATAATTTCAGACTCCCCTGCTCCTTCGCCCAACGGTACGCTCGCGCCAACGCCGGGTCGACCGCGCCGCCGCGCAGCGCCTTGGAGCAGTTCGAATAATCGCGCAGCGCTTCCTCAAGGAGCAACTGATCGCCAAACTGGAACGCCGATTGCGCCGCCTCATAGTAACATTCGGCGGCTTCCCGGATCTTGTTCGCCCTCAAAAAGATATGCCCGAGCTCGACGAGCGCCGTTCCTGTGAGCGTATGATCGAATTGTCCCGACGCCATAAGCGCGTCGTTGAGCGCTTTGACCGCAGACTGCGTTTTATCGCTTTCCTCAAGCGCCAGTCCCCAGATGACGTCGAGAAAGACGATCGACCAGTGATTCGGCGCGACGGCGCGCGTGCGAAACGTTTCAAGAATCTCCTCGCTCATCGGATCGAACGGCGCAAGAGGACCGATTATATCGATCCGACGACGGATCGAAAGCGCGATGCAACGCAGAATCTCGATCGCGTCGATCCCAATCGCATGCTGTTCCGCTACGATCCCGAGCTGTCGCGACGCCTGCGTTTCACCCTCCCCTATGATGATCGTCGCCTTCGCCGGGAAAAGACCCGCTGGATTGGC